>NZ_RJPJ01000005.1:0-142759 GCF_003943395.1 Streptococcus oralis
CAGTTTTCTCATAAGCAAGGAGAAGACCAGCATTTGGATCAAGGGCTTTAGTAGCTGGAAGACCATACTCAGGGTCAAGGAGCATAGAGGATGCGTATTTTGTCAATTCATCTGCTACCAAGACTTTGAGTTCTTCCATTTGAGCAACTGTTGGTTCTTCTGTTTGGTATTGAGCCATGAGGCGTTTCAAAGCACCACGTTGGTCAAAGGCAAGAGCTGAGATAATGCCATTCTCGTCAGAGAGTTTTTCCAAATATTTGCGTTTTTGTTCTGTTAAAGCCATTTTATACCTCTTTTACGATTAGTTGGTCGTATAGACCTTGATAGTTAGCCATATTGACATGACCTGTCATCTTTTCTTGAGCATTGAGCATACCAAGGACATTTGCCTTGATAAGAAGTACTTGATCAGATTCCTTATGAAGAAGTCCTGATGAAATACCTGCAACAGTAGAATCTCCAGACCCGACAGGATTGACTACCTGAATTCTTGGAATATCTACCTTGTAGAAAGTATCACCATGTTTTGCAAAAGCACCATTTGCACCAAGTGACACGATAATCCACTCAATCCCTGCAAATAAAGGCTCTTGAAGAACTTCTTTTAATTCATCCAAATCCTCAGAAACTTCTTTCCCAAGAAGCTGAGACAATTCTTCGTTATTTGGTTTGATTACTGTTGGTTTATGTGGTGATTCAAGAACCGCCTGAAGAGCTGCACCTGAGCAATCCAAAACAACTGGTTTTCCTGTACGATTAGCAAGTTCTACTAAGCTCGCATAGTAATCAACTGGAAGACCTGCTGGCAGACTACCAGAGATAGCAACTAGTTCCACAGTGTCAAGGAGATTTTCGAAATGAGCCAAGAAATCTTGCCCTTCTTGTTCTAGAACTTCAGGCCCTTTTTCAAGGATTTCTGTTTGGTTTTCACCGTGGAGAATAGCGATACAGTTACGAGTCTCTCCTTGGATAGAGAAGAAACGTTTCGTTACTTTATCGTCGATATGCTCTACTAAAAACTCACCAAGTTTCCCACCAATCAAACCAGTAGCAACAACAGAATCGCCAAATTCTGAAAGAACTCGTGTAACATTGAGACCTTTACCACCAGCTGTCTTGGTCACGTCCACCACACGGTTGACAGTGTCAATTTTTAATTCATCCAAAGGATAAGAAATATCAATGGATGGATTCATTGTGACTGTTAAAATCATGCGTCACCTCTTAGTCGTGGTATTCACCGCGATCCCATTTTTCAAGGAATTCTGTAAAGAAGTTTGCATCTGCTTGATGAGCATTGTGAGTTTCAACGTGCTCGATTTTCGCAATCAATTTTTTGTTTTCTTCTGATGGTTTGTATTCAGCATTGATGAAAGCTTCAATGATATCGCACATGAGCAATTCACCAGTAATTTTACCACCAAAACCAATAACGTTGGCATTCAATTGTTCTTTTGCATAAAGTGCTGTTGTCATATCACGAACCAAGGCAGAACGAACTCCTGGAACTTTATTTACAGCGTTGTTGATGCCAACACCAGTACCACAGATACATACCCCAAGATCAGCTTGACCGCTTGTAACGGCTTCACCAACTTTTTTACCAAAGATTGGGTAGTGAGTACGTGTGTGATCATAGGTACCAAAGTCGATGACTTCATGTCCTTTTGATTTCAAAAATTCTGAAACCGCCATTTTTTCATCTGTTACGATGTGGTCACATCCAATTGCAATTCTCATTTTTATCTTACCTTTCTTACTGTAATCTAATTAGCACATTTTGTTCAACATATCGACACGAATCTGGTGACGACCACCGTCGTATTTACCGTTAACAAATCCTTTAGCAATGTTTTTCGCCAATTCATCACCAACAAGTTGTGCACCCATAGTGATCATACGTGAGTTGTTGTGTCCACGAGTCATATAAGCTGAACGTTCATCTGAAACTTCTGCAGCAACCATTCCTTTGATTTTAGTTGCGACCATGAATGGACCAGCACCATAAGCATCAATCACGATACCAAGGTTTTGTTCTTCTTTGTTTACTTCTGCAGCAACAGCAAGAGTCACATCAACAAAGTCTTGACCTTCAGCTGTAACATCCACAACGTGGAAGTTTTCTTTTTCCAAGAAGTTTTTCACAACTTCTTTCAATCTCAAACCTGCAGCATCTGCACCGATAACAATAGACATATTGTTTACTCCTTTTTATTATTCTAGGCTAGTAAAGACTTTCATAGCTAGCAGTTTACCTACAAAAGACTTTCTAGCAGTTTAGTGACAAATTTGATTGAATGAGATGAATAACACCTTATCCAAGTCCAGGAAATCAAGTTCCTAGAAATAATCTTTCTTTGCGAAAGAGAATATAACAAGTGATTGTTTGTTTGTTACAAACACCATTTGTTGTTTACAAACATAATATACTCCTATTTTCGGAAAAAGTCAACAGTAAATGTTTGTTTTTGTGTTTTATTTTTTAATCTAAAAGATTTGAATATCAAAGCCAATCTGTTCTACTTGACCGGGTTGCAAGAGACGAACGTTTTTCTTATCTTCTAAATGATCTCCTTCTTCAAGAGATGTTGACAAGCCAGACCATGGTTCAAACGCAATGAAAGGTCCCTTATTCAAAGTTGACCAAATGATGAGATTTGAGAACTCTTGGAAGTGTACTTTTAATCCCTTCTCATGCTTGCTCGAACGAAGGGCAATTGTTCTGGATTGCAACTCATCCAAAGTCACTGCATCAACACTAAACAGATCATAACTGAGATCCACTTCCTTTTGCGAATCCAACCATGGACTTCTATCTTGAAAGTCTAACATGCCAGTTTCTGGGAAAGGCCGGGGAACAGAGCAAGCCTCTTCTTTCTCAAACTCTAAATAGTAATCTTCATAAGTTTCGCCATCTAGCAGAGGACAATTAAATCCTGGATGTCCTCCTATAAAGAATGGCATTACTTTATTAGTTTCTCTATTGAAAACTTTGTATTGAGTACGGACAGTCTTGCCATTCACTAGATAAGTGATTTCAAGGCGGAAATGATAAGGGTAGTTCTGATAAGTATTCTTATCGTCTTCGATAGTAAAAGTTACGCTGTTTTCTGTTTGTTCAACTAATTCAAATTCTTTTTTACGGACCAAACCGTGACGAGGAATGTTTCCTTTTGTCTCCGTACCATCTGCATGACTGTAGAAGGCTGTATCTTCCCTTAAAGAGCCGCAGATTGGAAAAAGTACTGGCGCTTGTCCACTCCAGTAAGTGGCATCTCCTTGCCACAGATACTCAATGCCTTCTCGATCCTTGATCGACGACAAGGCGCCACCTAAGGTTTTAAACTGGACCGTTAACTGATCTGATTTGATTTCAATTACCATAATATTCTCCAACTATTTTTAGATCTTTATATAAAAAACTAGGTTGCCACTCCCAATGTAGGAAATTAACAACCTAGTTTTCACAATTTACATTTTATAGGAGCGAATTATTTAGCATTTGCTGCGTATTCTTCGTTACGTTTGATCATTTGTTTTCTATACCAAGCAAAGATACCTACATAGAATACAAGGAAGGCTGCTGCACCAAGGATTGCTTTGATATCACCTGTTGTAGCATTACCGATTGCCCAACCAAATAGTTTTTCGATTGGTCCTTCAAGAGTTGAGTGAGTGATCAATTGAGTTTGGCTCACACCTTCTGGGAAGGCACCTACACCCTTAGCAAGTTCAGTTGCAAATGGAGCGATAAGAGTACCTGAAAGAAGGAAGAGTGGCAACAAGAGTGTTCCGAAGATGATCATACGGAGCAATTTACCACGTGTAACAACCAAGAGAGCTGGAGTCACACCCATAGCGATGATACCTGCAAGTGGCAAGATACCGTTTCCGACGTTTGAAAGAAGCACAGCTTCTACTAGCATGATTGGAGCAAGTACGTTGGCACAAGCCCAGATTTCAGCACGACCAGCGATGAAAGGCCAGTCAAGACCGATGTTGAATTTACGTCCTTGAAGACGTTTAGTAGCAACGTTTGTAATACCTTGTGAAAGTGGTTCTACGGCTGCGATGAACCAAGATCCGATAAGTGAGAAGAGCTCCAAGCAGACACCGGCAGTCAAACCAAGGCTCAACCAACCTTTAATAACAAGTTCCCATTTATCAGCTCCTTCTACACCAGCAACTGGGTGTGGAGTTCCCATCAAACCAATAACGATACCAAGGATAAAACCGATGAAGAATTTAGATCCCCAGAAACCGATTTTCTTGTTCAATTTTGCAGCATCAAAGTCGTATTTATCAAGACCTGGCAATACTTTATCAAAGATCTTATCCAAGACCATGATAACTGGGTTCATCATGTAGTTCATGTGAGTTGAAGTCATTGGTGATGAACTTGGTGCGTTAAGAAGATCGTCAAAAGTTGGTTTCATCAAGTCAGAGTTGATGATTTTCAAAACACCGACAAGGACAACTGCAGCAGTCGCGATGAAGAGTGAAACACCTTGGCTAACACCATTGTTGTCTGCGTACCATTTGATCAAAAGACCAGTGATTGACAAGTGCCAGATATCAAAGATATCAACATCAAGTGTGTCTGTTTTCTTCATTGCAAGCATCACAACGTTGACAATCAACATCACAAGCAAGAAGTAAAGTGTCCAGGCAGATCCCCAGGTGATTGTAGCAAGTGGTGCCCAACCAACGTCAGTGATGTTCAATTGAATACCTGTGTTTTCAACGAATTTCGCAAGAGATGCTGAGAAAGCTCCGTTGAGCATACCGATGATAGCACCGATACCAGTAAGGGCGATGGCAAGTTTGATACCACCTTCAAGCGCTTTGGAGAATTTCACTCCAAATAGTAAGGCCAATACTGTCAAGATGATCAGCATGATGATAGGACCACCCATTTCCAAGACTGGCTTGAAAATCTTATTGGCTAGTTCGATAATGACATCCATAATAGTTCCTCCCTTTATTTTTATGGAATCTTACAAAATAATAATTAACTTAGTCCGTGTTCTTTGATAGCTGCCTCAATATTGTCAAATACTGGAGCGCTCATTGCTGGAATACGGAACAAGATTGGCCCAGCTTCAATTACTGGAATTCCTGGTTCAAAACCAAGGTCAGTTGCAGCGATTGGTGTAAAGATATCATATCCTTTGATAAGGTCTTCATTTACATCTTTTACCATAACTGCATCGCAGTGAACATCATAACCACGGTTTGAAAGTTCTTCTTCTAGAGCACTTTTAATTTGGTGACTTGAGTTAACACCTGCACCGCAGGCAGCGAGAATTTTAATCATTTGGATTTCCTCCGATTTTATTTTTTATAATGTACGATTTAAGCTGTTGCTTCAGAGATATAGGCATACAAGGCTTCTGGTTCAGAAATATTTGATAAATCTTCTAGATGACCATTCCCTGTGAAAAAGTCCATCAACTGAGCCAGAATATTTGTTTGACTCGAACTTGAATTGTTAATGATAAAGAAGAGTAAAGATACTTCCACTTCCTTATCAGGAGCAATCATATTGTGAAAAGTTACTGGTTTTTCTAATCGAACAACCACCACTTTCTCAGCCAGATTATGAACAATATCTGTATGAGGAATCGCTACATTTGGCAAGTCCTTTCCCAGAAATTCCATATCTAAGCCAGTTGGAAATGACTTTTCACGTGTGATCAAGGCTTCACGATAAGTTGGAGTCACGATTTTTCGTTCTTCCAATAGGGTTGCTACCTGATCAAAGAGTTGTTCTTGATTATCCGCTTCTAAGCAAAACACGAGGTCTTTGTCAAAGAAATGATCTAATCCCATAACAGTTTCCCTTCTTTCAATTAACTTTTACGTTATAAGTATAACACTATATGAAATCGTTGTCAATACTTTTTTGTTTTATTTTGTTTCTTTTTTGTTGATTGTGTTTTCTTAATTAATTTCAATCATTATCAAACAATCTTTTTAAATTCTATTTTCGTGCATTTCAAACAAAAAAAGACCAAAATGGGTCTTTCTGTTACTAATTCCTAATGTTATTTAGTTAATGGAAGATAAAATTTCTTCTAGCTTTTGATAATCCTTAACACTATCGATTTCATAGATGCTGTTGCCTTCTAATTCTTCGACATACACATCTAATTCTTTGATATTATCTTTAACCATGTTGTCCCAATAAAGATCAACAAATTCGCCGCTTGCATAGGCTTTGTCAATAAAACCAACAATCTTTTCTGCAGTTGGAGCATCCCAGAATGATACGCCGCTCAGAATACGACCAGCCTTGCTATCAACGATGATGTCTTGAACTTTATAGTCATCACCATAAACCAAGAACCATTCATTCTCACAGTCTTCACGATAAACACTGAAATAGGTCGAACGTTTAAGATCGTTTCTAAACATATTTTTGAAAAGATAGTTATCTGCATCAATGACATAGCTATTTGCCAAGTCTTCTTTAACGAGGTAAAGTGAGTAAAAGTTATTGTAATCAGCATACTTGTCGTTAAAGACTAAACGGACACCATATTTTTCTTTTAGGTAGTCAAATTGTTCTTTGAGGTAACCGACAACGATGATAATCTCATCAATTCCTCTCTCTTTCAAAAACTCGATTTGGCATTCTACCAAGGGTTTTTGATTAACCTTTACCAAGGCTTTTGGGGTATTTTCAGTCATAGGGCGTAGACGAGTTCCTAAGCCCGCTGCTAAAATAATCGCTTTCACGCTATTCTCCTTTATTCTTTAATAATAATATAAACACCAGCCATGACAACAAGCGATGTAATAATGGTCACCATATCGAGAGGTGTTCCTAAAAGCATTGCTGAGAACAATACTGTCCAAACGACATAGCTTACGTTCAAACCAGTTGCTTTTGCTGGTTGCAGACGATTGATAGCAATATAGTAAGCTAAGTAAGAAATCATATTACATGCTGCAAAGACTAACATCAAACCGAGCAATTGCCCATCTGCTACTTCTGCAAATGAATGATGAGAAAAGAGGACAATGACAAGGTATGACAAGAATGAGGTTACTTGGCGGATTAATAGTGCTTCGATTTCACTCAAGTCACTTTCCATGGCGTAGGAACTAAGAACACTTTCACTTCCCCAGGCGATGGCACAAACTAATGCACAGAGAATTCCGATATAAAAAGAATTGACCTGCTCAACTTTGTAAGTCTGGGCAATAATACCAGCAATAATCAACAAAATACCAAACACAGTATTCTTAGATACCTTGTGTTTCAAAATGAAAAATGCTAGTAAAACAGAAACTGCTGGGTAAATAGCCGATACAGATGAAGCTAGAGAACTACCAATATATTTAACCGCATAAAGATTGGCCTGCATACCAATAGGTCCTGCTAGTAAAGCACCGATAATTACACTCACATTTCGAATATTTAAGAAAATCGAAAGACGAACTTTTCTTTCTTTTACCAAAAGAAAAGCTAACAAGATAAAGATACTCAAGAAATCATGAGCAGCAGCCACCACAAAAGGTGAAAGATTTGTAAAAATTGAAAAGATATAAGCACTAATTGTTAGACCTAATCCCCAGAAGATACCAGAGAGCAGACCAAAGGAAACACCATTTTTATTCTTCATCCTAACCTCCATAATAAGTCAAACCTTCGACAGCTCTTTGGTAACGATTGACACCGTAATCTCCAAAATCAGCCCCTTGAGCTTCTTTGTACACTGTCCACAAACTCCAGATAGTATCTTGCAAGATTTTATAGATACGAATCTTCTCACGTGATACAGGCGTTTTGTCACTTTCATAGTAGGAAAGGAAATCATCTTCCTCTTGCTTTGTAAATTCAGACTCTAAGAAAAGAGCTGCCAAATCCCACATCGGGTCATTCATAGAAGAGTATTCCCAGTCAATCAAATACAAACGACCTTGTGGTGACTCGATAAAGTTTTCTGGTACCAAATCAATATGACAGGACTTTCTATCAATACCCAAATCAGCCAATCTCTTTTCTAGTGAAAATACATCTTTTCTTACAGCTTCATAGTTTTCATAAGGGATAGGTCCCTCAATCAAGGATTCATATTTGCTGATTTCCTCAAAGGGAGCAAATTCTCCTCTTAATTCTTTCCCTGAAGCGTGGATGGTTTGTAAAATTGGTGCAATCTTTTCAAACTTGGACTTAATTGATGTTGAATCAAGAGTTACTGCTGATTCGATGTACTCATTTACTTTAATCCCTGACTCAATATCAAAGAGATAATTTTTGACATCTAAATCTAAATCCTCTAAAAGTTCAAGATTGTACTTTTCATTTTGACGATTGATGAGTTTTTCAGTCCCTTTACCAAAAAATTTCACAATATACTGTTTGTTGGTTGTTTTAACCAAATAGTTTTGATTGGTCATGCCTCCCAGCTGTTCAACACTGAGTACTTCCTCTTCATCAGATAGTAAGGAAGAAATTTTTTCTTTGATGAGTTTCTCCACAATTAACCTCCATCTTCTACACTTCCCACTTAAATACTGTTTTAAAAGCAGTATTCAGGTCTGTAGCAAAGACACGGTGAATGTCCTTGATTTCTCTCACTGGTTCTTCAACATAAAGGATATTCTTCAGACGATTCGCAAACTTTTTGACTTCCATCATTTGAATGGCCTTCTCAAAATCGACGCGTCCTGAACGAGATGATCCTACTAATAACAATCCTTTTCCCAAAGCATCTCGTGTATTGATATTAACCTTGTATTCACTCACTCCCATCATGAGAATCGTTCCCTGTGGACGAATATAGCGAATCAAGTCATTGATAGCTGGGCCTGTACCATCGCCACCGCAACACTCAAACCCATGATCAAAGGTCAAATCCTCTGGGATATTATCCGTGATGTAGCACTCTTTTGCAAAAGAGAAGAGTTCCAGTTTTTCCCAATGGCGACCAATCACGATAATCTCTGCTTCTGGTAGAGTGTAATTGATAATATTGGCAACCACAAAGGCCAAACTACCATCTCCGATAACAGCGATGCGCTCTCTCTTGCTATGAGCAAGATGCAGGAATCGATCCATAGCATGCATGCCAACACTTACAAACTCAGTTATGGCTGCAACTGTATCTTCGATATCATTATAAGAAACGACTCGGTCTTTTGGAAGAGAGACAAATTCTCGCATAAAGCCATCATAACCACTAGATAGGAAGTAGGTTCCTGTCATGTAGTTCTCGTAGAACTCCTTGTCACTCTGCATAGGAGGTTGATTGGGAATCATAACTACCTTTTGACCGACTTCATAAGTCCCAGTTGGATCGGAAATAACAGTTCCACAAGACTCGTGAATCATGGCCATTGGAAGCTTTTTAGCCAATATCTTTGGATCGCGTTTCCCTTGATAGTAACGTTGATCCGCATGACAAACCGCCATATAATTTGGACGAATAAGGATATGATTCTTCTGATCAATGTCCTCTTCTTGGTATTTTACATTGATAAACTTTGGTTTGGTCAGTTGATAAATTTGATTAATCATAGCCTTAGTCTTTCTCAATCATGCTTTTCGCGATTTTCAAGTCTGTCACTGTTGTGATTTTAAGATTTGAATATTCCCCTTTAGCTAGGGCAACGTCTTTCCCTTTTATAACAAAAATCTTACATGCATCCGTCAGGATTTCCTTTTCTTGATCAGATAGGGAACCATACAAATCCATGAAATCCTTGCAGCGGAAGGTTTGAGGTGTTTGACCTTGATAAAGGTGAGCACGATTTGGAATATCAGTGATAAACTGACCACTGGTACTTTCAACAATGGTATCAACTGCTTCTACTACTGTGTCAACCGCATCATGATTTTGGGCGAGTTTGATATTGTCTTGGATCATGCGAAGTGTGATAAAAGGACGAACAGAGTCATGCGTAATCACGATATCTTCTGGAGTGATTGGACGGTAGGCATCAATAGCTTCTATAATCTTCTCAATACTGCTATTGCGATCAGCACCACCCTTGGTAATGATGATACGATTCTTGTGGAGAGAAAGATACTTGTCAACCAAGTCCTCAGCATGAGAAACCCAATCTCCATGAACTCCAACCACAATTTTTTCAATACTTGGTTCCAAAACAAATTTTTCAATTGTGTGGATCAAAATAGGACGATCACCCAACTCCAAGAATTGTTTTGGTAAATTACTGATTCCCATGCGTGTGCCAGTTCCTCCGGCTAAAATTCCTGCATAGATCATTTATATTCTCCTTTAGTTTATTCTAAAAAACTCATTACTATCTATTATATCACAATCTATCTTTATCATGAAGAAAAGATAGAGCGTCATTTAGTTGAATTAACACACTATTTCGACCGAAAAGTGAACAATGTATTATTAAATCCGGAAAGACTATAACAAATTAAGAAATAAAAATAAGTTATCCTCTATATTATCCATTTAACGTTCGGTTAACATAGAGTTCTTTAGAATATAACACAAACCTTAAAGAAAACTTAAACACATTTTTTAGAATACAAAAATAAGCTAGGAAACTGTTCAAATTTATCTAGACAACTACAGTTCCTAACTTTCTTGTTTTTATGTATGAAGATGGAATAGATCACTTTTCCTGATCTTGGTCACTAAGTCCTTTAACTGCCTTCTTAAACTCAGACAGCATTTTACCGATTGATTCACCCAGTTCTGGTAAACGTTTTGGTCCAAAGATTAAGAGTGCACCTAGAACAATGATAATCAATCCTGGAGCACCGATATCACGTAAGATTCCCATTCTTTTCTCCTTTCATTTTTTTCTTTATTATCCTCTTGCTAATTGCAATACTAAGCTCATAGAGGAAGATCAAAGGAATTGTCATGGCTAGATCGCTAATAAAATCAGCTGGTGTCAAAATAACAGCGAGTACCAATAAAATAAAGTAGGCATAACGTCTATAGGTAACTAAGAGCCCTGGTCCAATCATGCCGATCGACGTTAAAAAAGCTATGATGACTGGCAATTCAAAGATGAATGCCAAAGGGATAGTTGTTTGAAAAACAAAGTCTAAGTAGTTCTGCGCTGTTAATTGAGTTTCAAATAATCCTTCCCCTAGTCCTAAAAGCACTTGAAGTAAGGCAGGCGTTACAAAGTAGAATCCAAAGGCTAGTCCAAGTAGAAAGCAAATAAAACTAGCTGGAATATATGCAAAAATAGCTCTTGCTTCTTCTATTTTCAAGCCTGGTTTGATAAAACTCCAAATCTGATAAATTGTAAAAGGTAGAGTAATAGTAAAGGACATTAGGCTCGCTAAGCGAAAATAAATCCACAGAATATCATTTGGACCTAATACAATCAATTTTTGATTAAAGGACTGAGTTAGATAGTAGTAAAGCTGATCTGCAAACAATAAAGCTCCACAAAAGACTATAGAAAAGCAGGCTATAACAGCAATGAACCTCTTTCTAAATTCTACCAGATGTTCAACGATTGTCAATTCTTTTGTATCCATCTACTTTTCACCCTGTCTCAATGTGACAACCAAAACAATTATCAAAAAGATTAGCTGACTTCCAATGCCTTCCAAACTTGGATAGATTCCCAAAAGATCAATAGTTGGGAAACCTGATATTAAGTGATTTGGAGCCATATTGGTCAGCTGCAGAGAATGTAGGCTAACACCTAGCATCTTGAAGGCAAGAGCATAAATCATCCATGTCAGGATAAAGAAGACCTTATGAGGTAGGAAAAATTGACTCGCCTTGTTCATCAGAAATGCAATAATCATCAAGACTAATAGAGCCAGAGAAATGCCTAGGATAAACTCAAAACGAGATATTCTCGGTAAAATTCCTACGTAAAAAAGAATGGTCTCTGCCCCTTCACGAAAAACAGCTAGAAAACTTAGAGCAAACATGGAAATGAATGAACCTGTCTTGGTCACCGTTTTCATCTGTGCTTCCATAAAGGCATTCCATTTTTTGACTGAAGATTTACTATGAAGCCAAATACCGATAACAATCATCATCACTACTGCGAAAATACCAACAGATCCTTCGATGATTTCACGATTAGCCCCCGATGTCACAGCAGGAAAGGCAATTTGTAATATAAATGCAATCACTAGACTCGCAGCGATACCTATTAGGGCACCACCATATACCCACTTGAGTCCTTTGCGCATCTTGGCTGCTTTTAGTGTCGTGACCAAGGCCAAGACGATTAAGAGAGCCTCTACCCCTTCTCTCAGGAGAATGAGCATAGCATCAAAGGCATTGTAACTTGCGCTGGTATCAATTTGAGATAAATCCGAAATCAGTTTTTCTAATTTTTCTTGGTATTCCTTCTCACTTCCCTTGACCATAATCACAGGACTTTCACTTTCAACTCGTGTATAGAGGGAAGGATTGGTCGTGCTAACAGAACCCTCAATCGTTGGCCAGATAGTGATGAATTCCTTCATACTAGCTGCTCCTGATGCTTGGTCACCAGCTTGGAATTGTTCCAAAGCCTTTTTCAAAAGGGCAATACCGTCTTCGAGACTTAAATCAGAAGATGCTTCTGCGACTTCTTTTCCAGTTACAAAATCATCAATAGCCTTTTTTAAGTCCTCAAAGGAAGTCTGGATGGAGTTAAAATCAGTAGGCTCAGTTTCTATGCTACTACGCAAGAAGGAGATAGCTGTTTCAACACGTCCATAATGGGCCATACTATTGTCACGAACCACACTTTCATTGATAGTCCAAGTGGAATTCATCTTTTTATAGGCTTCTCGAATTTGCTCTATGTCTTTGGAAGAAATTGCCTTATCCAAAGTCTCAAAACGTGGTTTTAGTCGACTAACAAGCTTTTCTTTTTCAGCATCAAGATCTACCGGATTTTGCTCTTTCTCAAATGCAAGAAGAGCAGATGAAATCTGTGTCAGATTTTCTTCATTAATCTCTCCTGACAGAGCAAGTTTCTCTTTGACAACCTTTCCAGCTTCTGAATCAGCATGTTCTACTGTTTCAAAATCCGTCGCCATTTCCCTAACTAGGGCCTTAGCTTGTGCCTGGTTTCCATTTTTTATAGCCTGAGAGGCATCCGTAATCTTTACAAAATAAGAACTCAGACTTTCCTTCGCACTAACTGGAGAAATAGCTAACAAGAGAAAAGACAAAGTCAAGAAACAAATACTAGTCTTCCAATAATTTCTGACCAATATAGCCTCCTTTCTCTACTCCACCAAAGCAGGCAAAAAGACCACTACCGATGTGGGTTACATACTCATTCATCTTGTCTGTAGCTCCGAGGTTGGTTTGAACCTTGACAAAATGATCTGGATCCTTTTGGAAAGAGATAAAGAGTAAACCCGTATCAAATTGTCCAGTCTTTTCATCAATGCCATCTGAGTATGAATAGGATCGTCGTAAGAGTGGCTTATCTACCTCTTTAGCTAATCGAACATGCGAATCATCTGGTAAAAGACTCAAATCCACTTCATCAAACTCATTCTTCTTACCAAAGGGAGCCCCACTTTCCTTGTAGCGACCAAAGGTATTTTCTTGCTCTTCAAGGTTGGTTCGATCCCAAGTATCGAGAAACATCTGGATGCGACGAACGGCCATATAGGATCCATTTTCCATCCAATCCTTGCTGTCAGCCCAGACAACACGATCAAAATCCTTCTCTTTAGTTACATTAGCAGTTCCGTCCTTGAAACCAAAAAGGTTGCGGGGTGTCTCCAGACGATCTCCAATAGCAGCAAATCCAGATTGGCTCCAACGGAGAATCACCGCATTTCTCCCTTTACGGATAAGGTTGCGAATAGCATGAAAAGCAACTTGCTCATCATCTGCACAGGCTTGGATAACAATATCTCCCCCAGTATATTTTTCACGTAGTTGCTCTTTTGGGAAGGGAGGTAAATCCTTAAAAAGTTGAGGACGTTTTTGATCTAATTTCATCTTTTTCAGGAAACTAGCAGACACACCAAAAGTCAGCGTTAAACGATGAGGATTTAGCCCCACAGTTTCTCCAGTGTCGCTAGGTGGCAAGAGGGCATTCTGACCATCTTTTTTAACCAATTCTCCTTCTACCAACTTGCTACTATAATCTGTCCAATCCTTGAACAGCTGGATAATCTTATCCTTATCTGTCGTATGCAAATCCAGAACAACAAAATAAATATTCTTCTGCATAGGGGTTGTAATACCCGCTTGGTGTTTACCATAAAAAGCAATTTTTTCATTCCCGTACGAGATGTTTTCTTGATTTCCTAGCTTAGGTGCGAAAAAAGCAGAAGCACCAGAGAGCCCTAGCGCTAAACCAGCCCCTCCAATCCCTGCTTTTTTTAGAAATTCTCGACGGTCCATTTTTTTATCAAAAAACTTTTCGTCTTTATCAGTCATACTGCTTATTCTCCATCCAGAAATTTACCCATTTGTGATAGAGGTTCACCAAGTTTTGTCACAGCTTCGGACAATTCTTTAGTGTCTTCTTTTGACAAATCAGTATACAGTTTGTAGTGTTCTTTGTCTATCATGTGTTTGTCTAGTAAACTGTTGACAGATTTAAAATCTGCTTCCAATTCTTTGACTAGGTCAGCATCTGATTTTTCTAGTAAAGGTTTAAATAGTTGGAAAATTTTCTCAGCACCCTCGATATTAGCACGGAAATCGTACAAATCTGTATGAGAGCATACTTCTTCTTCACCAGTAATCTTACTTGTCGCTACTTCATTAAGCAAGTCAACTGCTCCAGTCAACATAACCTTGTAGTCCACATCTACAGTCGCAATCTTAGCTTTCAATTCCTTAATATCATTGACCAATTGATCACCGTATTTTTCAGTCCCTTTTGTGGTATTATCTTCCCAAAGAATACGCTCGATACGATGGAAACCTGACCAACCTTCCTCTGTCTTGTTTTCGTCCATATAGTCTGCTAAACGGAAGTCAATCTTGACATCTGACTCACCAAAACTTTCTGCAATCGGTTCTGAACGCTCATAAGACATACGAATCAGTGGATAAACCTTCTTAGCCTCTTCTAATTTGCCTTCTTTCAACAGTTTGACAAAGCCTTCCGTATCTGTCAAAAGTTTATCAATTTGCTCTTGTACAAAAGTCTTATAGTCAGCAGTAGCCTTATCAAGCATTTTTTGCTTGTCTTCAGACAGGGCTGTCACCTTAGAGGAATCATTTGTCTCAGTTGATTTTTCAAAACGGACTGCACATGCTGTCAATAGCAAGGCTGAAGATAAAAGGACAAAACCTAGTTTTTTCATTGTATACTCCTATCGGTTCAGAAGACCTGAATTTATTTTACGTTTCATTATATCATGTCTTCTCTCATTTTTCAATAAATTGTCAGAAAATTTAATATTGGCTATCTAAAACAAACAATAGACTTTTACTCCTAAAATTGATAAAATAAAAAAGAAAATAATAGAAAAAGGGAACTGTAAATCACTATGATGAACATGCAAAACATGATGCGCCAAGCACAAAAACTTCAAAAACAAATGGAACAAAGTCAAGCAGAACTCGCAGCTATGCAATTTGTTGGAAAATCTGCTCAAGACCTTGTTCAAGCAACTTTAACTGGAGACAAAAAGGTGGTCAGCATTGACTTTAACCCAGCAGTTGTAGATCCAGAAGACCTAGAAACCTTATCTGATATGACCGTTCAAGCCATCAACGCTGCTCTAGAACAAATCGACGAAACGACTAAGAAAAAATTAGGTGCTTTCGCTGGAAAATTACCATTCTAATCACCTACAGAAAAAGGAGGAAGGTTCACTTCTCCTTTTTTTCTCTGTTAGAAATTAAAGAACTCCGTAGCTTTTTTCAAAAGAAGATCGGTGTATTCTGGATCTTCCTGAGCTGCTGCTAAAGTCTCCTGTAGCCTCTCCGTGTCATCTGTAATCATCCCATCCACTGACAACTGCAACGATTTATCAAGTGCGTCAGAGCTATTGATGGTCCATACGTAAAGCTTTTGTTCTGTATACCAAAGTTTCGTGACAAAATATTCATCCAATGTTGAATACTCCATGGTATAGCCAGTTGCCTTTGTTTTTGGGAAAATACTATTATAAGGCAAGATGAAATAAGCTGGAATAGTCGAATCATATTTCAAAACTTGGTCAATCACATGATAGTCTAGTGATTGCATCTGATGACCATACTGCTTGATAATCGTTCCATACTTCTCTAGAAAACGTTCCATCATTTGTGGACTGTCTTTTTTACTGGTTTTGATTTCAATCAACAATCTTTGATGAAGTTCATTCGCGCGATTGAGATAGTCATCAAAACTAGATATTTTGGTTCGATAGCCATTTTCAGAAATATCTAACCCTGTCAACTCCTCCAAAGTCAAGTCTTGAGGTCTGGCATTTATACCTGCTAAGTTCTTAAGATTGGCGTCATGCATCATCACAAACTGACCATCTTTGGTCTCCTGTACATCCATTTCAATCAAATCTGGTTTCAGTTGCGCTGTTTTTTCCAAAGACTGTACAGTGTTTTGTACACCATTTTTATTTGAAACGCCCCTATGTGAAATGACTAAAGGGGTATTTGTCACAGGAGCTTCCAGATAGATATAACCTTCCAGCGCAAAAAAGATACTAGCGCAACCCATAACTCCCCATCTCATCAAATGGTCTTTTTTTCTTCTTGGCATAATCTCCAGTTCCTCACCAGTCAAAAAGGAAACAAACTTAACAAGGAAATAGGTCAAGGCCATATAGTGGATGTTTTTTATCAAGACAAAGTTGATAACTCCAAGAATCAGTGATTCTTTCTGTGTTAAATTGTCAATTACAATCTGTCCTATTAGCAAGGGAGTCAAGAGAAGGAAGAAAAAGAAATATGTTTTAATAATAATGAGTAGCAAGTTCCAAGCATAAAAGAGAACTTGTTTTTTTGTCTTTTGTAGGCTATATTTTACTCCTTCTCTCACAGTTCTCTTTTCAAAGAGAATCTTCGGAAGGGCAAACATGAGTCGGACAGACACATAGAGCAAAATCCAAGCAGAGGTAAAAATCATCAAGCCCACTAGCCAGTACTTGTCTTCCAGATAAGTCACAATAAAGTCTGGAATAACGATTTTATTTAAGTAATAAATTTTTAAAATTTTCCTGATGAAAGGAAAGAGCATGGCTACGTAGAAGAATAGAAAAGCCATCTTGCAGAAGCTCAAGCGTTTCATGAATAGAAAACTTTGCTGGAAAACTTTGCGACTGTACTCAATCAAGGTTCTCTTTTCGTGGTAGAGAAGGTGACGCGCCCCAATAAAGAGGAGGCAAATCTGGAAATAGGCCACCAAAAGATTGATTACAATCAAGACGAGAAAGGCAAGACTGATTAAAGGAGAACTCGTGATAATGGCAAAAATATTATTGTAAGAAATAAACAAATAGCCCGTCTGGCTGAGTAAAATTCCAGCAAGCCAAGAATTGAGAGGTAACCATAGATACTCCACCATCATGAAAATTAAGAAAAAGAGGAAGAGAACTTTATCTAGGTTGAGGTAAATTTTCCTAAAACCTAGTTTTTTAGGTTTTTCAGGTTTCATTAGGCACTCCTAGTCTAGAAATTGAGATAAATCTAACCCGCCAAAGGGATTCATAGATAGATTACTTTGTTCTTCTAACAATAGTTTTCCTTCGTCATACTCCAGAAAGGCTTCATAAACACGCGCTGTCATGCGAGCATCCTCTAAACTATTATGCGATTGACCTTTAAAGCCTAAGAAATTAGCTACAGTTTGTAATTTAAGATTTGCTATGCCGTGTAGGTCGGAACTACGACGTTCAAAAGCCTCATCATATAGGTCGACCTTGTACTGGTCACGATAGTCCAAGCCATGCTCCAAGAGAATAGGTAAATCACTCTTGGATGCATTGTATCCAACGATAGGTGAATTGCCAACAAATGCTTGAAAGTCCTTTAAAACTTGCTCCACCATTGGCGCATCTTTCAAAGTTTCAGCTGTAATTCCTGTCAAACCATTGATAAAACTCTTTAAAGGCACGCTGGTATGGACATAAGAATCAAAAGCACCTATCTCTTGACCATCTTGAAAGCGAACTGCTGATACCTGAATTAAATGGGTAACCCCTTCGTGTTGATTGAATTCTAAGTCAAAGGCGATATAGTCTCTTAATTTTTCCATCATTTACCTCAATTACTACCCAAACTAAACTATAAATAAGAAAAGAAGCCATTAGGTTAGTGAATAACCCAAACAGCTTCTTTATTTTCCTCCAAATAGACGAGCAAAAAAGCCTTTTTTGGTTGCTTGGACTTCTTCTTTTGCTTGGTCCAACTCGAGTTTCAAGCTTTCTTGATCCTTCATTGCTTGAAGAGTTAACTGTTGCTGTTGGTCCAATTGTTTGTCCTTTTCTGCAATCTGGCGGTCTTTGATGCGCATCTGCTCATCTTTTTCTGCCAGTTGCTGATCCTTGGCCTTGAGTTGCTCGTACAAACGAAGAATTTCAGCATTTTTCTCATCAACCAAGATTTCCATCAGTTCACGTTGTTTGACATCATCACTGACTGGTTCATCTTCAAAAATCGTTTTTTTGTAGATTTCTTCTAGCTTGATCAAGCCACTTCGAGTAACTACTGTTACACCTTTGTCATTTTTTTTCGTGTCCTCTTCTGGAAGTTCTTTGACACGATTGTTGATTGCCTGACGGGATAGTCCTAAGACCTCTGCAATCTCGCTGACGGTCATTTCAATACTCATAATATCCTCTGAAACGTTTTCTAGCTTTTCTTTATTTAAATCTTATCATAAGCTAGATAAACTGTCAAATCTTGGCTTAATTCAAGGCCTTTAAAAATGCTAGTAAAACTTGGGCAGAACGACGGCCAGCTTCAATGATAAACTCATCAAAAGAGATAGAGGCTTCGTGATTGGCATTGTCGCTCATAGCGCGAATGACGAGGAAAGGTAGGTCAAGAGCCTGAGCCGCTTGAGCAATGGCTGCCCCTTCCATTTCAACTGCTAAAACATCTGGAAAGTGGGACTTGATACTAGCAATCTTATCATCCCCAGCTATAAAACTGTCCCCTGTAGCAATCAAGCCTAGGTGCCAAGTCTGTTCTACTTGAGATAAACTTTCTTTAATCCTAGTGATAAACTTCTGATCTGATTCAAAGTAAAGGGGTTGACCAGCCATCTGACCATAAGCATAACCAAAAGCAGTCACATCCACATCATGGTAAACCAATTTATCCGCAATCACTACATCTCCAACAGCAATCCCTTCTGCAAGAGCACCTGCTGATCCTGTATTGATAATGGCTTCTACTTGGAAGTGGTCAGCTAACACCGCTACACTCATAGCCGACATGACCTTCCCAATCCCACTCTGAACTAGAACAACTTCTGTCTTGCCAACAGTGCCCGTGTAGTAGGTGTTTCCCAAGACTTGGACTTCTTGAGGTTTGTCCAAATTCTGAGTCAAATATAGGAGCTCTTCCGGCATGGCAGCAATGATTCCAATTTTCATTTCAAGTCCTTTCAATTACAAGAGTTTCATCGCTAAAATTAACAAAATCAAAAGTAGGATAACTGCAAACAAGATGCGATTGAGTTTTGAATTAAAAACATTTCTCTTGGTATTCTCAATGCGGCGACTCTTATGAATTGTTGGCTCTACTTCGATTGTAAGTGTATCTTGACTAAACCCGTGGTCTCTAGAACGTGAATAACCAAAATGTTGTGAAGACGTTGGTAGGATTTTTGTTTCCTCATCATCTTGAAGAGGTGGTCCTGAGATTTTCTCACCACGATTGGCACGTTCAATCATTTCGTCTGTTAATAAAGGTTTTCCCATGGGTTGCTCCTCTATTTCTTTTGTAGTTCCCAGTACTGGATCGCCATAATGGTCTTGGCATCACAGATATGACCTGACTGGATCAGGTTCTTGGCTTCCTCTAGGCTTACTTCTAAAACTTCCAAAGTTTCATCATCATCTTGTGGGCGAGGATTTTCCACCTTGACCAAATCACTAGCGAGGTAGAGTTTTAGTTTTTCATTACAAAATCCAATCGCAGAATAGAAATCGTACAACAGTTCTAACTTAGCTGTGTAGGCAACCTCTTCTTCCAATTCTCTAAGAGCCGCTGCCATTGGATCCGCATTTTCACCAATTTCCAGTTTTCCTGCGGGAATCTCATAAGAGACGGCCTCGATAGCCTTTCGGTATTGCTTAACAAGAACGATTTTGTCCTCAGCTGTCACGGCTAGAACACAAACGGCTCCATTGTGAAAAATCAGGTCACGTTGGGCAGTACCCTTTCCTTCTGGTAGTTCTACCTGGTCTTGTACTAGTTTGAAAATAGGACCTTGATAGATTTCCTTTCGGTGAATCGTTTTTTCTTCAAATTCCATGACAAACTCCTACTGGTTCTTGGGATGATGAGGTAAGCGTGTTGCGTACTCGTCTTTGTTAACTTGTCGTCCACGACCGATAGCAATGGCATCAGCAGGAACATTCTTGGTAATGGTTGAACCCGCTCCAACCAGAGAATTATCCCCAAGTTCTACAGGAGCAATAATAGTTGAGTTTGAGCCAACAAAGACATTATTGCCAATGACAGTTTTGTATTTATTTTTGCCATCGTAGTTAACTGTAATAGTTCCTGCACCGAAATTAACGTTGCTACCCACTTCACAGTTTCCGATATAGGTCAAATGACCCGCCTTGGTATTTTCACC
Source organism: Streptococcus oralis (assembly GCF_003943395.1). Lineage (GTDB taxonomy): Bacteria > Bacillota > Bacilli > Lactobacillales > Streptococcaceae > Streptococcus > Streptococcus oralis_BF. The sequence goes on from NZ_RJPJ01000005.1 coordinate 20,701, forward strand.
GATTGAAGATCCTTTTACTTCAACAAAGTTTCCAATGTGAACTTGAGCAGCTAGGCTTGAACCTGGACGAATGTGGGCATAGGGACCGACTGTCACACCGTCCGCAACGCTACTTTCCTCAATCATAGAATTCGTAATCACGGCTCCAGTCCCAATTGTGCTGTCCACGATATAAGTCCCATTTGTTAAAATAGTCTCCGCCCCAATCTTCGTTTGACCTTTCAAGGTAACGTTGGCTTCGATTTGAACTTCAGGAGCAATCTCGACATCAATGTCGATGTAAGTTGCATCTGGATTAACAAAGCTGACACCATTGACCATATGTTTTTGATTGATACGGCGGCGCATCACTGCTTCCGCAGTCGCAAGAGCTACACGGTCATTTACCCCAAGACTTTCATCAAAATCCTTGAGAGTATAAGCGCCAACCTTCTCACCCGCATTACGGAAAATACCAATCACGTCAGTAATATAGTACTCACCTTGGGCATTGTTGGTGTTGATGTTTTTAAGAGCCTCAAAAAGACGTTCATTGTCAAATACATAAGTTCCCGTATTGATTTCCTTGATCTGCTTTTCAAAGTCTGTGGCATCTTTCTGCTCCACAATCCGAAGAACTTCAGCGTTATCGTTGCGGACGATACGACCATATCCAAAAGGATCAGCTGCTTCAGCTGTTAAAATCGTCGCAACATTTTTGTGATTGATATGGAAATCCAAGAGATTTTTCAAGCTTTCACCTGTAATCAGAGGAGTATCCCCAGCGATGACTAAGGTATGTCCAGTGCGATTTTGGAGAATGGGCTCTGCCATCATGACAGCATGCCCTGTTCCTAGTTGTTCTGATTGGGTAACAAAGTCTGTCTGCCCAGCCAAGACTTGCTCAACTAACTCAGCCTTGTGTCCCACTACGGTAACTGTCTTTTCAGGTTGAATAGCTCCAACACTGCGAAAAACATGTTCCAACATCGAAATTCCTGCTACTTTATGAAGTACTTTGGGAAGATCTGATTTCATGCGAGTACCTTTACCCGCTGCTAAAATAATGGCATAATTTGACATACTATTCTCTTTTCTGTAAAAATTCCCTTATATTATACCATAATTTTACTTTTAAAGAACAAACAAACAGGTGCTTTCCTGAAAATCTCCCCTACTTGTCTACATTTCTAAACTGTTTCCTTTGATTTTTTTTAGATTTTACGATAAACTAAATAAGTATGAGAAAAATAATTCATCCAGCTATTATTTTGAGTTTATTTGGAATTTTCTTAGCGATTTTACTCCTCAATAGACCAAGTTTTGAGGACCATCCTATCAAAACTAAGCCAAATGCTCTTCAAGTTGAAACTCAAGCCTTGCATAATCTTGACAAGCCCATTATCGACGTCTCTGGTTGGCAAAGACCTGAGGAAATCAACTACGACATCTTGGCTCAAAATATTTCTGGTGTTATCGTTCGCGTGCACAATGGGGCTCAGCATACTGAAGCAAATGATGCTGCCTTTATCAATGGTGTCGATAAAGCTTATAAAAATCACATATCAGAATTCCAAAAACGGAATATCCCTGTGGGAGTTTATGCCTATGTAGCTGGAAAAAATAAGGAAGAAATGGAGAAGGCTGCTGAAGTCTTCTACAACGCTGCTTCTCCTTACAATCCTAGCTACTACTGGTTAGATGTTGAAGAAAAAACAATGTCCGATATGAATGAAGGTGTTGAGGCCTTTCGCGCCAAACTGGCAGCTCTCGGTGCTAAAAATATCGGAATCTACGTTGGAGTTTATTTCATGCAAGAGCACAGTATCAGTACAGATAAATTCTCTGCTGTTTGGATTCCTTCCTATGGAACAGACTCAGGTTATTTTGAAACTAAACCAAATACCGATCTGGACTATGATCTCCACCAGTACACTTCTAAGGGAAGAATTGCAGGATTTGAACATCATTTGGACATCAATTTGATTTCTACTGCTAAAGAGAAGGAAGAAACCTTCAGAAAACTATTTTTAAGGCCATAAGACAAGTGAAAATAACAAACTTTTTCACTTGTTTTTTCATTTTCTCCCCGTCTGTGTTATAATTGATAGCATAGAGAAAGAATTTTATGAAATTGAGGATTTTATTATGTTTTCATGGATTGCACGAGTTATTAAAGGAATCGTCATCGCATTAGGATTTATCCTACCGGGAATTTCTGGCGGTGTTTTAGCAGCTATTTTGGGTATTTACGAGCGAATGATTGGCTTTCTGGCTCACCCCTTTAAAGATTTTAAAGAGAATGTCCTATACTTTATTCCAGTAGCTATCGGGATGTTGCTAGGCATTGGTTTGTTTTCCTATCCAATCGAGTATTTGCTAGAAAACTATCAAATCTATGTTTTGTGGAGCTTTGCGGGAGCTATCATCGGTACAGTTCCTAGCCTCCTTAAAGAATCTACTCGAGAATCTAATCGTGATAAGATTGACCTAGTCTGGTTCTGGACTACCTTTATCCTTTCAGGATTGGGCCTTTACGCGCTCAATTTTGTCGTAGGTTCACTCAGTGCTAGTTTTGCAAACTTCATCTTGGCAGGTGTTCTTTTAGCTCTTGGTGTCTTGGTGCCTGGTTTAAGTCCGTCAAATCTACTTTTGATTTTGGGACTGTACGCTCCAATGCTCACTGGTTTTAAGACCTTTGATTTGTTTGGTACCTTCCTTCCTATCGGGATTGGTGCAGGAGCAACCCTCATTATCTTTTCAAAATTAATGGATCACGCCTTGAACAACTACCACTCCCGTGTTTATCACTTTATCATTGGGATTGTGCTTTCAAGCACCCTCTTAATTTTGATCCCAAATGCCGGAAATGCTGAAAGTATCCAATACACTGGACTTTCTATTGTGAGCTATGTTCTTATCGCCTTCTTCTTTGCGCTTGGCATTTGGCTTGGTATCTGGATGAGCCAGCTGGAGGATAAGTATAAATAATGGCAAAGAAAGTTAAGATTAAAAAAACCTTGGTCGAGCAGATCTTGACCAAGGCGGGTATCGACCATATCGGTATTCAAATCAATGCACTTGAAGGAGAACTTCCTCCTGAATACGGCAGAAACCAAATCTTTAAAACCTTGGCTCTTTTGGGAGACAAGACAGGACCGATTATTGGAATTGTTCCCATAACAGAACACCTCGCCGAGAAAAAACTAGCAAAGGTTTCTGGCAATAAAAAAGTGAGCATGATTCCGCAGAAAGACTTAGAAAAAACGACAGGCTATATTCATGGTGCAAATAACCCCGTCGGCATTCGCCAAAAACACAATTATCCAATTTTTATTGATCAGACTGCTTTGGATTTAGACCAAATGATTGTCTCTGCTGGAGAAGTTGGGCACAGTATCATCATCCGACCTCAAGACTTAGCCAGTTTTGTAAAAGCGGATTTTGCTGATATCTTGGAGGAAAACAACTGATGAAACTCTATTTTGTTCGTCATGGTCGCACCCTCTGGAATCTTGAAGGTCGTTTTCAAGGAGCTAGTGGTGACTCTCCCCTTCTGCCAGAGTCTATTGACATCCTAAAGCAACTTGGTCAGTATCTCAAGGAAATACCTTTTGATAAGATTTATTCAAGTGATTTACCTCGAGCAGTCAAATCTGCTGAGATTATCCAAAGCCAACTCCAGACACCCTGTCCTTTAGAAAGTATTCCAGACCTACGCGAATGGCAACTTGGAAAACTTGAAGGTTTAAAAATCGCAACGCTCAATGCCATCTATCCACAACAAATCAAGGCCTTTCGCTCTAATCTCGCTCAGTTTGATACGAAGATGTTTGAAGCGGAATCCCTCTACTCTACGACTCAGCGAACCATTCAGTTTATCAAATCTCTGAAAGGAAGTCCGGCTGAAAGAGTTCTGATTGTCGGACATGGGGCAAATCTCACTGCTAGCCTACGCACTCTCTTAGGCTATAAAGAAGCTCACCTCCGCAAAGATGGAGGCTTGGCCAATGCTAGTTTGACAATTTTAGAGACTAATGATTTTGAAACCTTCACTCTGGAAAGATGGAATGACACTTCCTATCAACGAAAATAATGGAACTTGATCTTAATAGTCAAGTTCTTTTTAGTTTTCAAAGAATATCCGTGAATTTCTCTGCTATTTATGATAAAATGGAAGTATCGCAAAAAAATGACTCATCGTATCAAATTTTGAGTAAAATTAGGAGGAACCCATGTCTACAGAACATATGGAAGAACTAAATGACCAGCAAATCGTTCGCCGTGAAAAAATGGCTGCGCTCCGTGAGCAAGGAATTGATCCCTTCGGAAAACGTTTTGAACGTACTGCTAACTCTCAAGAACTTAAAGACAAATTTGCAGAACTTGATAAAGAACAATTACATGAATTAAATGAAACTGCTACTATCGCTGGACGTTTAGTAACTAAACGTGGTAAAGGGAAAGTTGGCTTTGCCCATCTTCAAGACCGAGAAGGTCAAATCCAAATCTACGTTCGTAAAGATGAAGTCGGTGAAGAAAACTACGAAATCTTCAAAAAGGCTGACCTCGGTGACTTCCTTGGTGTCGAAGGTGAAGTGATGCGTACAGATATGGGAGAGCTCTCTATCAAGGCCACACACATCACGCACTTGTCTAAAGCGCTTCGTCCGCTTCCTGAAAAATTCCACGGTTTGACTGACGTTGAAACAATTTACCGTAAACGTTACCTTGACTTGATCTCTAACCGTGAAAGCTTTGAACGTTTTGTCACTCGTTCAAAAATCATCTCTGAAATCCGTCGTTATTTAGACCAAAAAGGTTTCCTTGAAGTGGAAACACCTGTTCTTCATAATGAAGCTGGTGGTGCTGCTGCTCGTCCATTTATCACTCACCACAATGCCCAAAACATTGACATGGTACTTCGTATCGCGACTGAGCTTCACTTGAAACGCTTGATCGTTGGGGGAATGGAACGTGTCTATGAAATTGGCCGTATCTTCCGTAACGAAGGAATGGACGCCACTCATAACCCTGAGTTCACTTCTATCGAAGTTTATCAAGCTTATGCTGACTTCCAAGATATCATGGACTTGACGGAAGGTATTATCCAACACGCTGCTAAATCAGTCAAAGGTGATGGTCCAGTTAACTACCAAGGAACTGAAATTAAGATTAATGAACCATTTAAACGTGTTCACATGGTGGATGCTATCAAGGAAATTACTGGTGTAGATTTCTGGCAAGAAATGACCTTCGAGGAAGCTAAAGCTATCGCTGCTGAGAAGAAAGTTCCAGTTGAGAAACACTACACTGAAGTTGGTCACATCATCAACGCTTTCTTTGAAGAGTACGTTGAAGAAACCTTGATCCAACCAACCTTTGTCTATGGTCATCCAGTAGCTGTCTCACCGCTCGCTAAGAAAAATCCTGAAGACGAACGCTTTACTGACCGTTTCGAGCTCTTCATTATGACCAAGGAATATGGTAATGCCTTTACCGAGTTGAACGACCCAATCGACCAACTTAGCCGTTTTGAAGCCCAAGCAAAAGCTAAAGAACTTGGGGACGACGAAGCGACTGGCATTGACTACGACTACATCGAAGCCCTTGAATATGGTATGCCACCAACAGGTGGTTTGGGAATCGGTATCGACCGTCTCTGTATGCTCCTCACAGATACAACCACTATCCGTGATGTATTGCTCTTCCCAACAATGAAATAATACTCTTCGAAAATCAAATTCAAACCACGTCAGCGTTGCCTTGCCGTACTCAAGTACAGCCTGCGGCTAGCTTCCTTGTTTGCTCTTTGATTTTCATTGAGTATAAACTCTTATCCTCTGGCCCTTGCCAGAGGTTTTTTTGATGCAAAAAGAGACTCAATTTGAGGAAAAAATTTAGAAAATCTTTCCAGAATATAGTGAAATGAAATAAAATATGAACAAATTGATTGGGAAAGTCAAATCAATTTCTAGCAATGTTTTAGAAGTCACAGTATACTATTCCAGATTTAATCCGCTATATTAAATGGCTATTATGCTCTTTCCCAATTGATAAAAAGACCACGTTTTGCTAATCAAAACGCGGTCTCATCCACTATTTTATTTCACTTTCCTTCTTGTACTTCTTTGGTTGCTACATCTTCTCCAAACCACTTTTGACTAATTTCTTGGAACTTACCATCCTTGTAAAGACTAGAAAAACCTTCATTTATCTTATTAACCAAGGTTGTTTCTTCCTTACGTGCTCCAACTGCAAAAGCTTCTGTTTCTAGTCCAACTGTAAAAACATTATAATCGTTTAAAATGCCTTCTGCTTCTAAATAATAGTTTGCATAGACACGATCAATCAATAGGCCGTCAATTCGATCGTTTTTCAAATCAATCAAGGCTTCATTAAAGGTTTGGTATTGATTCGCTTCATTATTAGCGACAATATCCTTCAAAATCGCTGGCTTTCCTTCAAAGTCCGCATAACCAGATGAACCAGCTTGAGCTCCCAAAATCTTTCCAGTCATATCCTTTGCAGTCGTGATACCTGACGATTTCTTAGTAACCAATACCTGGTCATTCTTCATATATGAGTTACTGAATGCTACCTTTTCACGACGTTCGTCTGTAGCGGAATAGCCATTCCAAATCAGATCAATCGTTCCTTTTGTCAATTCAGCTTCTTTCAAATCCCAATCAATCGGTTGCCAATTTACCGTAATTCCGTATTTTTCAAAAACAGCTGTAGCTAAATCAATATCAAATCCTGCATAGGAACCATCTTTCTGAGCAAATCCCATTGGAACAAAAGTACTATCAAATCCAATGGTAATAGACTTGTTAGACTCGTACTTAGACCAATTATCTCCACTAGTTTCACTAGAATTTTTCCCACAAGCTGCTAAGAACAAAGCAGTTATTAGACTGACTAATACATGCATCAATTTTTTCATCATTTTTCCTCCTATTTAGGCTCTACTTTTAATAATACATCTGCAATATTTTCAGCGAATTGTAAATCGTGGGTAACCACAATTTGCGTCATCCCAAGTTCCCTATTTTGCAAAATCAGTTTTTCCACTTCCAAGCGTAGTTCTGGATCCAAGGCAGAAGTTGGTTCATCGTAACCAATGATTTCTGGGTCAATCATCATGGCACGCGCCAAAGCTACTCGCTGCTTTTGCCCACCTGATAGTGAGAAGGGATAAGCATCTGCGTGCCCTGCTAGTCCTAACTGTTCCAAGAGTCCACGCGCCTTCTTCTCAGCCTCTTCCTGCTTCATTCCCATAGTTTTCACAGGCGATAGGGTCAAATTGTCCAGAACTGATAAATGAGGGAAAAGTTGAAAATCTTGGAAGACAAATCCTAGTAGGTTGCGCTTTTCTAGTTCGTCTAAAGCTAGAGATTCACCGTTATAGTAGATTTCTCCAGAATCGATAGTTTCCAGTCCAGCTAACATACGTAATAAGGTTGTTTTTCCGCCTCCTGATGGACCTACGATTGCCAGGATTTGCTTTTCAGGAATTGATAGGCTGAAATTGGTTAAGATTTGTTTGCCATCAAAGGCCTTGTTGATGTTTCGTAATTCTAACATAGCAATCCTCCTATCTGTAATAACTGTACTTCTTCTCAACTTTTTTGGCAAGGATAGTCACAATACCAATCAAAATCAAGTAAATTGCTCCTGCCAAGAACATAGGAATCAGACTAGCATCACGGTTGGCTGCTGTACGACTAGCCAAAATCAAATCTGAAATACCTAAGGCATAGACCAAAGAAGTATCCTTGACCAAACTCATGACTTCATTAAATACACTAGGAAGAACAATTTTGATCACCTGTGGTAAGATAATATAGCGCACTGTGGCAAAAGGGCTAAACTTCAAGACCTTAGCAGCCTCATATTGACCCTTAGGAATGGTATCAATCCCCCCACGGAAGATTTCAGCAAAGTAAGCTGCATAATTCAAAACAAAGGCAATAATAGCCGCAGGAAGGCGATCCAAACGAATCCCAATATTTGGGAGCACATAATAGATAAAGATCAATTGCAAGAGCAAGGGTGTTCCCCGCATGATCCAGATATAAAGGTTAATCAGATAATGGAGGAGCTTCCAATGGACTTGCAAGGCAAAAGCAATCAAAACGCCCAAGGGAATAGAAAAAATCAAGACCAGTACAAAAACCTGTAAAGTCATGCTTGCACCGCTCAATAAACTCGGTAATATCTCAAACAAATAAGACATACTGCACCTCCTAAAAATAATTGTTCCTATTATAGCATAAATAAACAATTTAGCAAGAGTTATTGTAAAAAAATTCTATTTCTTTTTGAAAATTAAAAAAACCGTATCCATCAAAATGACTAGATACAGTTTTGCTTTATAGGATATTTTTAAAGTGTTTCTAGCAGTTCTTGCATCTGAACATCATCTGGAATCAGTTTTAAATATGCCTCTGCTTGAGTCTTAGCTTCTTCAAAATACCCCAATTCACGCAAGAGATAAGTATATTGCTCCAGAAACTCTGGATTATCCTTGAGGTCAGACGACAGTTCTTGATAGAGCTCATAAGCCTTATCTAAATCCTCGATTTCCTGGTAAGAGCGTGCAATCATCCACTTCGTCAGGAGATTTTCAGGTTCTTGACTTTGGAGAGCGATAATATCCTCAAACCGCTCTTGTTCCATATAAATGGTTGCGAGACGAAGGAGAATCTCTTCCGTATCTTCTGCATCTTCTTTGGCAACAAGGAGAAACTGCTCTGCAGCACTAGCATCATGTAATTCATACGAGAACTGTGAAGCAGCTAGTAAGAGCCGAGTTTCAAATGGATTTTTCTCCAAACCCTGTTTAGCGATACGAAGGGCCTCTTCCACCTGATGTTCCTTGTGCAAGGCTTGGCTATAACCATACTCATATCCTTCAAAATCTGGCGAGATGGTATCAATCTGCTTAAAGTAAAGAACAGATTTTTGATACTCTTCTTGGTCAAAGTAAAGACTAGCCAGTTCAAAGGCAGTTTGGTCATCGTATTCTAGTTCTAAGGCTTTTTCTAAGAATTCAGTTGCAGCTTCAAACTTACCTAACTGGGCATAAGCGTAGCCGATTCGCTGATAGGTTGAGACACCCGTTTGCTCATAGATGGAGCGATTGTCTAATTGAGCATAGCCCTGAATGGCTTCCTGATAATTTCCTAACTCGCTATCCAACTCAGCCAGACCAAAAACTAATAAGGCATCATCTGAGTAGCTTAAGGCTTCCAGTAACTTTTCACGCGCTACATCTGTCAATCCTTCCAACTGATAGAGGTCTGCCTTCAAGGCCAAAGCCGATACATACCAATCACTATCAGGTGTGATTGCCTCAAGGTAAGCAAAAGCTTCCTCAACATTGCCATCCTCGCTAGCAATGCTAGCTAAGTTCAGATTCACTTCTGGAAATTCTGTAACGATATTTTGGTAAATTTCTTTAGCTTGAGGATAAAAGCCAATTCCCTCAAGATAGCTTGCTAGTTCATAGAGAAGCTCACTTGAATCTGTTTCGAGGGCTTTGTGAAAATACTGATCCGCTTTGCTTAAATCCTGTTCATCCAAAGCCTGGAGCATGCGTTGACTATTGTTCACTCTTGATTTCCTCCCCTTCTTCTTCATACAGACCGCTGACTTTTTTATACCAGTTAAAGATAGCTGAGATAACGACCTTGGCAGAGGCATAGACAGGGATTCCCAGCAAGACTCCCCAAATACCAAACATAGAACCTGAAGTTAGGAGAACAAAGAGGACATTAATCGGATGGATGTTTAGCTGACTACCTAAAATAAGAGGCGATACGAAGCGACCTTCAATCGTTTGTTCAACAATAAAGACAATGACGACTTTTAAAAGCATGACTGGTCCTGCAATCAAGCCAAGAACTAAAGCTGGAAGCATGGCAAGGAAACTACCCAGGTAAGGTACCAAATTTAGAATACCTGCCGTTACACCTAGAGTGACAGCGTATCGTAGACCGATAATTTTGAAAAAGATGATAAACATGATGGCTACAATAATAGCAACTGTAACCTGTCCTCTAACGTAGTTTGACAGCTGTTTATTGACATCCGATAGGACTTCACCCGCAGGTTCTTTTAACTTTGTTGGGATAAACTTAGTCAAATAATCTCGCAAACCTTTTCCATCGCGCAAGAGATAGAAGAGCATAAAGGGTACGATAATGACCGCTACAATCACCTGAGAAACACTACTGATAAAGGCGCTGACCCAGTTGACGGCTTGAGAAGAAATTTTGCTGGCCCATATCGTTGCTTCTGTAGAAACATTTGCAAGAACCTGCTCCAACTGAGGTCTAAAATCATCTGGCAAGCGTTTGGTTACAAGGTCACTGATAACCATATCAGCATCCTTAAGATATGTCGGTACATTCTTTGCAAAATTTAAGACTTGGCGTTGCAGATTTGGAATAGCGACTGCCAGACCCCAAATGATAAAAAGTCCAATAATGACAAAAACTATACTGATAGCAAGAACGCGATTGATCTTGTGTTTCTCCATCCAGTCAACAATCGGATTGAGGAGATAGTAAAGTAAACCAGATAAAATAACTGGCAACATGACAACCCCTAAAAAATCCAAAACAGGTAAAAATATAAAACTAATCTTACTTAGAATAAAAATGTTTAGCCCCAATAACAAGGTTACTAAAAATACAGTGATGGCTTTATTATCTAAAAACCACTTAAAAAACCAAGATAGGCTAAAATGTTTCTCTTTATGTTCCATAAATACATCCTTTCTGTCATTCTCTCATTATACCATTTTTAATTTAAAATAACTCTTATTAAAGTGCTTACATAGATTAAACGAACACTTCCTGACTGTCATTTTGTGGTATAATGAACTTATCATTATTAAGAGGTATGGACATGAAAGAAACTGTTTATTTTGGAACTTATACTCGTCGCTTATCTAAAGGGATTTACAAGGCAGATTTTGATACAGAGACAGGCCAGCTTGCAAATCTTGAACTCTTTGCTGCTGAACCAAGTCCGACCTACCTTGCCTTTGACCAACAACAACACTTATACACTGTAGGGAGTCAGGATGGCTTGGGGGGAATCGCTGCTTACAAGACCAATGGTACTTTATTAAATCATGTGGTTGAAGAAGGCGCTCCCCATTGTTATGTGGCAGTGGATGAAAAGCGCAATCTCGTTTACGGGGCCAACTACCACAAAGGTCAAGTTCTGGTTTATCAGCGCCAAGCAGATGGGAGTCTCATCCAAACGGATCTGGATCAGCATAGCGGACACGGTCCTCATGAAAACCAAACTTCTCCACATGTACACTTTACGGATCTAACACCTGATCAGTATCTCGTCACATGTGACCTAGGTACGGACGAGGTGACGACCTACGATGTTAGCCCAGAAGGAAAACTAAGTAAGCTCCTCACTTATCACAGCCAGCCTGGAGCAGGTGCTCGCCACATCGTTTTCCACCACCACTATAAGATTGCCTATCTCATCTGCGAACTAAATAGTACCATTGAAGTCTTGATTTATGATGGGGTTGGTGAATTTGAACGCATGCAAATCATTTCAACCTTACCAGATGGCTATGAGGGATTCAATGCTACTGCAGCCATTCGTCTTTCAAAAGATGGTAAATACCTCTATGCATCCAATCGGGGTCATGATTCCATTGCAGTCTATACAATCCTCGCTGATGGCAGTCTGGAATTATTAGAGATAGTACCAACACATGGACAAAATCCACGTGATTTCGACCTAACTCCTAATCAAGAGTTTCTCATTGCTGTTCACCAAGATTCTGATAACGCAACCGTCTTTAAGCGTAATCCTGAAAGTGGCCGTCTTGCGGAGCTTTCTAACGACTTCCATGTTCCTGAAGCAGTTTGCATCAACTTCCCACATTAAAAAAAAATGAACTTGAGTTTCAAGTTCATTTTTTGATTATAGTTTATTTCCGACATTGATACGGTTAATGGCACGTTGAAGAGCAATCTTAGCGCGTCGTTCTTGGTCGATTAAGTGCTTGTCTTGAGCTTCTTCGATTTCACGTTCAGCGCGAAGTTTCGCACGTTCTGCACGACTGATATCGATATCACGAGCTCGTTCTGCTGAGTCTGCTACGATGGTAATGATGTCATTGGCAATCTCGATAATCCCTCCGTTCACTGCAATCCAGTTCACATGAGTATCATCATCGATTCGTTTTACCTTTACTTCATCAACCGCTAAAACCGCAATCATATTTTCATGTCGTGGCAAGATCCCCATCTCACCATCCAGAGTTCGTACCGATACAAAGCTGGCATGGTGATCATAGACGAGGCCATCTGGTGTCACGATCTGGACAGTTAACTGAGCCATAGATCACCTCTTAAAATCCCATTTTCTCTGCCTTGGCAATGACGTCTTCAATTGAACCAACTCCACGGAAGGCATCTTCTGGCAAGTGGTCATGTTTACCATCAAGGATTTCCTTGAAACCACGAACTGTTTCTGCTACTGGTACATAAGAACCAGGTTGGCCAGTAAATTGCTCCGCAACGTTGAAGTTTTGTGACAAGAAGAACTGGATACGACGAGCACGCGCAACCAAGGTCTTTTCTTCATCAGAAAGCTCATCCATACCAAGGATGGCAATGATATCTTGCAATTCATGGTAACGTTGAAGGACACGTTTGACTTCAGCAGCAACTGCATAGTGCTCTTCTCCGACAATCTCAGGTGCCAAGGCACGAGAGCTTGAAGCCAACGGATCAACGGCTGGATAGATACCCAACTGTACCAACTTACGCTCCAAGTTGGTCGTTGAATCCAAGTGAGCGAAGGCTGTTGCTGGCGCAGGGTCAGTATAGTCATCCGCTGGCACATAGATAGCCTGGATAGAGGTTACAGAACCCTTCTTAGTTGATGTGATACGTTCTTGCAATTGACCCATTTCCGTAGCAAGTGTTGGTTGGTAACCAACGGCTGAAGGCATACGACCCAAAAGGGCAGATACTTCTGAACCAGCTTGAGTGAAACGGAAGATATTATCGATAAAGAGAAGCACATCTTGGCCTTCTACATCACGGAAGTATTCGGCGATTGTCAAACCAGTAAGGGCAACACGCATACGTGCTCCTGGTGGCTCATTCATCTGACCAAATACCATGGCTGTTTTCTCGATAACGCCTGATTCTTTCATTTCCCAGTAAAGGTCGTTCCCCTCACGAGTACGTTCCCCAACACCAGTAAATACGGAAATTCCACCGTGTTCTTGGGCAATGTTGTGAATCAATTCTTGTATTAAGACGGTTTTACCAACTCCGGCACCACCGAAGAGTCCGACTTTCCCACCTTTTAGGTAAGGGGCAAGAAGGTCGATAACCTTGATCCCTGTTTCCAAGATTTCAGATGAGGTAGACAATTCATCAAAAGTTGGAGCTTTTTTATGAATTGGCTGACGCTCAGCGTCTTCAGCGAAAGGAGCATCCAAGTCAATGGTATCTCCCAAAACGTTGAAGACACGTCCCAAAGTTTCTTTACCTACTGGAACTGAGATTGGACGACCTGTGTCCAAAACTTCCATTCCACGAGTCAAACCATCTGTTGATTCCATGGCGATAGTACGGACCATACCATCACCCAACTCCAAGGCTACCTCAAGGACGATTTTTGTTTTTCTTTCGTCATTTTTGTAGACGACAAGTGCATTGTTAATCTCAGGAAGTGGTTCCCCAGCTGCAAACAAGACGTCTACAACGGGTCCGATAACCTGAGCAATTTTACCTGAACTCATCTCCTTCTCCTATTCTATATAAGATACTGTCGGTTCCTAGCTCAACTAGGTCCTAAGTTCATTTTGATACGAGGGAGGCAAAGCCTTATTCTAAGGCACTAGCCCCCGCTACAATTTCTGTAATTTCTTGTGTAATCGCCGCCTGTCTGGCACGGTTATACTGGATTGTCAAATCATTAATGACCTTCTTAGCATTATCAGTCGCTGTTTGCATAGCTGTCATACCAGCGGCATTTTCAGCTGTCTTGGCATCGATAATAGCCCCGTAAATCATACTTTCAGCATACTGAGGCAACAATTGCTCCAAAATTTCTTCTCGGCTTGTTTCCAACTCAAAGGTCAAGCTATACTCTTCATCTGCTTCGTTTGGATCCAAGTCAACAATCGGAAGCATTTGTTCTACACGCATTTGGCTGGTAAGCGTATTAACGTGGTGATTATAGCAGACATAAAGTTCATCAAAGAGTTCATTTTGGTACATTTCAATCGTCTTTGAAATAATTTTACGAACTTCATCAAAACTAGGTTGATCTGCCAAGCCCCGCAGTTCATAGATTGGCTGAATACCACGAGCCTTAAAGAAATCAGCCCCCATACCACCAATACAGATAACTTCAAAGTCATCACCATTTGGATGGTATTCTTCTGTCAACTCCATAACAGCTTTAAGGATGGAAGCATTATATCCCCCAACCAAGCCACGATCTGAAGTGATGACAATATAGCCTGTCTTTTTGACTGGACGACTAATCAACATAGGATTGGTTGAACCACCAGCTCCATTTCCATGAAGGATATCTGTCAATAGTTTACGAACCTTTTGAGCGTAAATTTGAAAGTTACGAGCTGCTTCTTCAGAGCGGCCTAACTTAGCCGCTGACACCATTTGCATAGCATTAGTGATTTGACTAGTATTTTTGGTTGAGGCGATTTTTGTTTTAATATCATTTAGAGATACTGCCATCTGACACCTCTATTCTTATTGGAAGCTGGATTGATTGAGAAACTCTGTAATCGCAGCATCCAAGACTGATTCTTCTGGCAAGTCTTTTGTTTCACGAATGGTTTCCAAAATCTCTGGATGTTGTGCATCAAAGAAATCATGGAACTCTTCCTCAAAACGAACAATGTCATTCACTGGAACTGTATCCAAGAATCCATGTGTCAAAGCATACAGGATGGTAACTTGTTTCTCAACAGGCAAAGGCTTGTGAACTGGTTGTTTCAATACTTCTACCGTACGACGTCCGCGGTTCAACTTAGCCTGTGTTGCTACATCCAAATCAGAACCGAACTTAGTGAAGGCCTCTAGTTCACGGTAAGAAGCAAGGTCGATACGAAGCGTACCAGCTACTTTCTTCATGGCTTTGATTTGAGCGGAACCACCTACACGAGATACAGATGAACCCGCATCAATAGCTGGACGAATCCCTGCATTAAAGAGACTATCTCCAAGGAAAATTTGTCCATCTGTAATTGAAATTACGTTGGTTGCGATATAGGCAGAGATATCTCCTGCTTGCGTTTCGATAAATGGTAGAGCTGTGATTGAACCACCACCAAGTTCGTCAGAGACTTTAGCTGAGCGCTCAAGCAAACGGCTGTGGAGGTAGAAAACATCCCCTGGGAAGGCTTCACGACCTGGTGGACGACGAAGCAAGAGAGAAAGTTCACGATAAGCTACCGCTTGTTTTGAAAGATCATCATAAACGATCAAAACATGCTTGCCTTGGTACATAAACTCTTCTGCCATAGCAACTCCAGCATAAGGAGCTAGGAAGAGCAATGGAGATGGTTGTGAAGCAGAGGCTGTCACAACGATTGTGTAGTCCAAGGCACCGTACTGACGAAGTGTTTCTACTTGTGTACGAACGGTTGATTCTTTTTGTCCAATTGCAACATAGATACAGATCATATCTTGCCCTTTTTGGTTCAAGATAGTATCAATTGCAATAGTTGTTTTCCCTGTCTGACGGTCACCGATAATCAACTCACGTTGACCACGACCAATCGGTACAAGGGCGTCAATAGCTTTCAAACCAGTTTGCAATGGTTCTGATACAGACTTACGTTGCATAACGCCAGGAGCTGGCGCTTCTACTGGACGAGTTTTGTCAGTATGGATTTCTCCAAGACCATCAACTGGACGACCAAGTGAGTCGACAACACGTCCAATCAGGCTGTCCCCCACAGGGACTTCCATGATTTTACCTGTACGGCGAATGGTATCACCTTCACGAATATCTGTAAAGTCTCCAAGGATGATAATCCCAACGTCTGTAGACTCCAAGTTTTGCGCCATCCCATAAGAGCCGTTTTCAAAAATCAACAGCTCTCCACTCATGGCATTTTCAAGACCGTGAGCACGCGCAATTCCGTCCCCGATATAGGTTACAACACCTGTTTCAGACACATCAAAATTGGGTTTGAAATTTTCAATTTGTTGCTTAATTAAAGCGCTGATTTCTTGTGCGTTAATTGCCAAAAGAACACCACTTTCTATTTCAAATTTTCTTTAACAACTCGAAGTTGTTGTTTGATACTCACATCAATTGTCTTGTGATTAGCAAAAATGACAAAACCACCAATGAGTCCTTCATCAATTTGTTCTTTAATACTCCGTACTTTCAGAGACATTTTTTTCTCTATCAACGGAATTAAACGTTCCTTCTGCTCGTCCGTTAAAGGATGAGCTGAAGAAATCGTAACTACAAAATGATTGGTTTCTCTTTCAAGACGATTCAAACAATCGACAATAATATCATAAAAAAGATTTGCTCGGTGATTGTAAACCAGAACTTGAATAAAGTTTTGCATTAAAGGTGAGACAGAGTCTTGAAAGAAACCAACTGTTCTTTCCTTATCAGACTCATCAACTGCCACCTGAGCTAAAAAAGAAGGCAAGTCTGTTTCTTCTGCAACCTGCTTGATTTGAGACAAGTCTGCAAAGATTTGGTCTTCTTCTCCTTTTTCGATCACTAATTGGACAAAAGGCATGCTGTATTTTTCAATTACCTTTGCTGTTTTCTTGTCCATTAGGCTTCTCCTAGCTGATCGATATACTGATCAATGAGTTCCTTATGAGCATGACTGTCAAGGTTTTTTGAGATGATTTTACCAGCTAGACTAACTGTCAAATCTGCCACCTCTCCCTTAACACTTTGCAAAGCTTCAGCTTTATTTTGAGCGATTTCTTGATTCGCCTTCTCTTTTAAGCGACCTGCTTCTACTTTAGCATCTGCCAGAATATCTGCTTTACTCTTCTCGGCAGTCTCTTTAGCATTTTCAATGATTGTTTTGGCTTCGTTGCGACTTCCAGCCAATTCATCTTCACGTTTTTGAGCAAGAGTTTCTGCTTTTTGACGAGCTTGTTCAGCTCCATCAATATCAGCAGCAATTTTATTTGCCCTTTCTTCGAAGACACTTGTCAAGTTTGACCACGCATATTTCTTAACTAAGACAATCAAAAGGATAAAAGAGCCAGCGATTAAAATAAAGTTACCAATTAATTCACCTACTGTTACGTGCATCTGTTACTCCTTTCTACTCTTCTCCATCATTTATCTTATTTCCTAAGTACATAGAAGACAACATGGTAAACACATAGGCTTGGATGCAGGAAATAAAGACAGAAAAGGCTGTCCAAGCCAAGTTAGCACCAAAAGCAACTGGATACCAATATAGAGCTTGATGAGATAGAGTGATTAGCAAACTAGCCATCACTTCTCCAGCAAAGATATTTCCGAACACCCGCAAGGCAAGTGATAAAAAGTTGGTAAACTCTTCTAAGATATTCATGGGAGTCATAAAGCCAGGTGTGATATAGGCTTTTAGATATTTTTTAATCCCACGGCGACGAATCCCTTCAATATGGGTCATCAGGATAATTCCAAATGACAAGGCCAAGTCAAACTGGAGATTTGCAGTTGGCGATGTCCAAAGGTTTGTCCCATCTGTAGTTTGAAGTTTCGCCATCAAACCGAGGTTATTTGCCAGTACCATAAATAGAAATAGACAAAGGAAAAAGAGCGAGTAGTCTTTCATGTAGCTTTTACCAATGTTAGGTTCTGTAAATCCAATAACGAAGTCATAGAAATACTCAAGTACATTTTGCTTTCCTTTGGGTTTCAAAGTCATATTGCGACTTGCCCAATAGATAAAGCCAAAAACAACTCCCACAATCAACAAGGTCATGGCTAACATGGTTAAATCAAAGGTAACAGGACCAATATTGATGGTTGGATTGATACTTTCTTCCATCTAGAATCCTCCCTTTTCTTCTCGTTCAATTTGTCTATTTGATGACGAATGAAAAGACGAGGGTAACCAAGAACGTTCCTTCAATAAAGGCAATCCCCATGATCATTAAGCTACGTAATTGTGGGATGATGTCTGGTTGGCGAGCTGCTGATTTGAACAAACCATTCATCAACATACCTTCTGCAAGAGATACACCCATACAGGCAAGACAAAGACCGAAAAATGTTAAATTCATGATGAATTCTCCTTTTATTTAAAATTTACTTACTTAGTTTAGTCCTAAAATTTTGATTTGTCAACTTTTTACTTACGTTGAAAGCGTTTCATATGATTTATTTCTATTTTTGCTGTTTTTACCCCATTCTATAGAAAGTTTTTCCATTTTAAATTGCGAGTTTTTCTTGATTTTACTATATTTTCTGAAACAAACTGAAAAATCCAAGTTTNAAACTTGGATTTTTCAGTTTATTTAAAATAGTAGGAATAGTGTTGTTTACAACCTGGATTAAATGGAGCGCTACAATAAGGACAAGCTACCTGTGTTTGGTATTCTTGAAAAGTCATTGTCCTCTTACAAGCCCCACATAAAATCGGTTGATCCTCGGTAAGCGCCAAGGGATAGGACGAAAACATATGCATCTCCATTGCATTATGACACTGATAGCATGCGTAGTATTTCTTGCATTCATAGCACTGGAGGGAAACGATATCTTTTTCACTATGATAGTGAACACACCTACTCTCATCATCAACTAACAAACCTTGCGCTTGAATCATTCACTTTTCCTTATCTAGGCACGAACGGTGACACTTGTCCCGTCTTCCTTATAGAGGTTAATGAGACCTTCCTTGAGAGCGCGGACCATGTCACCTGCTTGCACAGGTTGTGGAACCTTGATTGTCAAGAGTTCCATTGGATTTGGAGCGCGGTCGATTTTATTTCCTTTAGAATCATGAAGATCTTCGATATAGGTTTCAAAATGACGGAAACCTGGGCCATAAAACTCAACTTGGTCACCTTCGTTGATTACATTCCGTTGACGGATGGTTGCCGTTTGGGTCGCATCATCATAAGAAACGACTTCAGCGACAAACTTGTACTCAGGGATTTTACGACGCGCACCAAATAACTGCTCATTCTCAGACGGCGTACCATAGTAGAAACCTGTTGCCAATTCACGTTGGGCAACCTTCCACATCTCATCCACCAAGTCTTGCTTGATAGCTTCAAACTTCTCAGGACTTTCAAGGTATGCATCCACAGCCGCCTTGTAACAGTTAGTCACCGTTGAAACGTAGTGAATAGATTTCATACGTCCTTCAATCTTGAGACTGTCTACACCGTTTTCTATCATATCTGGAATATGGTCAATCATAGACATGTCAACGGCTGACATTGAAAATTCTTCTGGAATTTCACCTTTAAGACTCTTACGTTCTTGACCAAACGGCATGTCGTAGAGGTCGTATTTCCAACGACAAGACTGAGAACAACCACCACGGTTGGCATCACGCATACTCATGTGGTTTGATAGCGTACAGCGACCTGAGTAGGAAATACACATGGCTCCATGGACAAAGGCTTCGATTTCAACGTCTGTACGTTTGCGAATCTCTGCCAATTCTGCCATTGAAACTTCACGGGCCAAAACCACACGAGTTAGGCCAAGTTCTTTCCAAAATTCTAGAGTTTCATAGTTAGTCGCACTGGCTTGAGTGGAAAGGTGAATTTCAAGACCTGGTGCTTCTGTTGCTGCAATCATGATTAAGGCCGGATCTGACACGATAACTGCCGCAATCCCGATGTCACGTAACTTACGGAACCATTCTCCAGCACCGGCTTCATTTCCTTCGTGCATCACCATGTTAGCAGCCACATAGACCTTGGCACCGTACTTAGCAGCAAACTGGACGCCTTCTTCCATCTGTTCAAAGGTGAAGTTTCCTGCTCGGCTACGAAGACCATAGGCCTGTCCACCGATGAAGACTGCGTCCGCACCATATTGGACAGCTACTTTCAGCTTTTCTAAAGTCCCTGCAGGTGAAAGAACCTCAGGACGTTTTAATGTTTTTGTCATTTTTTCTCCTATTTGCAATATAAAAGTTTGACGTTTTTCCTTCTCATTTTATAGTAAATAATAGATAAAATCAAGCCTAGAAAGATTGTTTTGACAATTCTAATCTTTTGAGAAAAGAAAAAACTAGTCCTCTGAGACTAGTTATTTTCAAGATAAAATTCAAAGCGTTCGCCCACGTATTGACTTTTTACATATTCAAAAGCCGTCCCATCTTCAAGATAAGAGACCTGAGTCAAGGCTAAAATGGCATGCCCTTTTTCAACTTCCAGATAGTGAGCTATCTTTTCCTTAGCCAATCTCGCATAAATAGTCTGTTGGGATTTGCCAATTCGGTAACCATGTTCTTGTAAGGTTTGAAAGAAATGGCTGGTTACTTCTTCTTTCTTAAAACTTTTAATAAATTTCTCAGGAATGGATGCGACTTCATAGACTAGCGGAACTTGGTCAGCGTAACGCACCCGTTCCATGCGGATAATATTCTCTGTTGGAGTAATCCCTAGCTTAGCGACCTCTTGCTCATTTGGAATGGTTCTTCTGTAAGAAATGAGCTGGCTAGAAGGGACTTTACCTTGAGATTTGACAATCTCCGTAAAACTGGTTGTACCCCGCATTTTTTCTTGGACACGAGTGCTAGAGACAAAAGTCCCACTTCCTACACGACGCTCCAAAACTCCTTCCTCAACTAAGAGAGAGATAGCTTGGCGTAATGTCATCCGGCTAACTTGAAACTGTTCCGCTAAATCTCGCTCACTTGGAAGTCTCTCTCCGATTTTCCAATGATGCTCATCTATATCCTTCTTGATCTGATCGTGGATTTTCATATAAGCTGGTAACATGATTCTCACTTCTTTTCTTTATTTTCTCCATTGTACCGTATTTGCTAATAAAAAGTCAAACTTTGCCTTGTTTAGTTGGTAATTCGCCCCTATTTGTGATAGAATATTGAAAAAGATATTTCTTTTGAGAAAGGAAAAAGATGAGCAACATTTCAACTGATTTGCAAGATGTCGAAAAAATCATCGTGCTGGACTATGGTAGCCAATACAACCAGCTGATTTCACGCCGTATTCGTGAAATCGGTGTTTTTTCAGAGCTAAAAAGTCACAAAATCTCAGCTGCAGAGGTTCGTGCGATTAACCCTGTAGGGATCATCCTCTCTGGTGGACCAAACTCTGTATACGAAGATGGTTCATTTGATATTGACCCAGAAATTTTTGAACTTGGTATTCCAATTTTAGGAATCTGCTACGGTATGCAACTTTTAACTCATAAACTTGGAGGAAAAGTTGTCCCTGCAGGTGATGCTGGTAACCGTGAGTATGGTCAATCACCACTTACTCATACCACTTCTGCCCTCTTTGAAGGGACTCCTGAAGAACAGATTGTTTTGATGAGCCATGGCGATGCTGTTACAGAGATTCCAGCTGATTTTGTTCGTACTGGAACTTCTGCTGACTGTCCTTACGCAGCCATTGAAAACCCTGATAAGCACATCTATGGTATCCAATTCCACCCAGAAGTTCGCCATTCTGTATATGGGAATGATATCCTGCGCAACTTTGCCCTTAACATCTGTAAAGCTAAGGGTGATTGGTCAATGGACAACTTTATCGATATGCAGATCAAGAAAATCCGTGAAACTGTAGGTGACAAGCGTGTTCTTCTCGGCCTATCAGGTGGTGTTGACTCTTCTGTTGTTGGAGTTCTTCTTCAAAAAGCCATCGGCGATCAATTGATCTGTATCTTTGTAGATCACGGTCTTCTCCGTAAAGGTGAAGCTGACCAAGTTATGGATATGCTTGGTGGTAAGTTTGGTTTGAACATTGTCAAAGCAGATGCTGCCAAACGTTTCTTGGATAAATTGGCAGGTGTTTCTGACCCTGAACAAAAACGTAAGATTATCGGGAACGAGTTTGTGTATGTCTTTGATGATGAAGCAAGCAAACTGAAAGATGTGAAATTCCTCGCACAAGGAACTCTTTATACAGACGTTATCGAGTCTGGTACAGATACTGCTCAAACCATCAAATCACACCACAACGTGGGTGGTCTTCCAGAAGACATGCAGTTTGAATTGATTGAACCATTGAACACCCTCTACAAGGACGAAGTTCGTGCCCTTGGTACAGAGCTTGGTATGCCAGACCACATCGTATGGCGCCAACCATTCCCAGGACCAGGACTTGCTATCCGTGTCATGGGTGAAATCACTGAAGAAAAACTAGAAACTGTTCGTGAGTCTGATGCTATCCTTCGTGAAGAAATCGCTAAAGCTGGTCTTGACCGCGATATCTGGCAATACTTCACAGTTAATACAGGTGTTCGTTCAGTCGGTGTTATGGGTGACGGTCGTACGTATGACTACACGATCGCAATCCGTGCTATCACTTCTATCGATGGTATGACAGCTGACTTTGCTAAAATTCCTTGGGAAGTCCTTCAAAAAATCTCAGTACGTATCGTAAACGAAGTAGACCACGTTAACCGTATCGTCTACGACATTACAAGTAAACCACCTGCAACCGTTGAGTGGGAATAGAGTTAATAAGTTTAAAAGGCCTTAGAAATATTGATTTCTAAAGCTTTTTATTTTGCATTAACAACAAATACTAAAATTCTTCCTCTAAACTATACTCATCTTTTATACGTTGAAGAATATGTGGTAAACTGAGTCATAGTAATAAATCTCTTTCTAGTAATGTGTTACAACTCTACTATAACGAATTTATTCCTTTTTGTATTTATACAACTTATTTTACGCTACCTTTATTTTTGTGATATAATGTCAAATTATAAAGTGGAGGTAATTTAAAATGATTAATAGAGTAATTGAACAATATGCAAAACAAGATAATCTTGACATTAGAGTAAAACTACATAAGAANTATTCAAAAAATAAATTGGGCTTTAATAATTGGATTTTTTCTAACTACCAAATTACTGATGAAATTAACGTTCTAGAATTGGGATGCGGCACAGGAGAACTGTGGAAAAGTAATCTTGATTCTATAGACAAGATGAAGCAATTGGTAATTACGGATTTTTCTAGTGACATGGTAGAAACTACTAGGGCAGTGATTGGAAATAGAGACAATGTCAATTATGAAATAATGGATATCCAAAATGTTTCTTTTGAGAAAGAAACGTTTGATATTGTTATTGCCAATATGCTTCTACATCATGTAAATGACATTCCTAAAGCTCTCTCTGAAGTAAATAGAGTTTTAAAAAACGGGGGCATTTTTTATTGTGCTACATTTGGTGAAAATGGAGTTGTAGATTATTTGGCAAGCTTATTTAAAGATGAGGTTGTTCAAGATTTAGAAAATAAAACTTTTACTTTACAAAATGGAAAGACTTATTTAAATAGGCATTTTGACACTGTGGAAAAATTAATTTATGATGACAAGCTACAGGTAACAAGTATAGACGATCTAGTTCAATATATTCAATCCTTGAAAGGAATTTCAGAAATAGGTTCACTAGAAGAGGGAATTATTCGTAAAAGATTGAAAAGGGAGTTTAATAATGGTGTGTTAGTCATTCCTAAAGAATATGGCATGTTTATAGCTCGAAAAGAAAATTAAGGGAACTAAATTGTGAAACATTACAGAGAGCTTTTCGATATTTTAGAAAATTAATCGAATATTCTTTAAGCATGCTAGAGCTTATTCTATATCAAAATATCAACTTTTTAGATTTGAAAGGGAGAAAATGAAATTTCTATTTCAACATTTTTTGAATTATTAGGAATCAAAAGTTTAATCAGATCTACCTCATTAGTCAGACAAAACTTTAGATCGAATCTTTTTAATATACTGATTGCCATTAAATTTACTCTTTCTGATATTATTATCACTCACCACTACTTTTCCAGCCATTCTGGTTACTTCTTCTCTCATAGCATTTGCTTTTAAATTGGAGTATCTTCCGAGACTCCCTTTTTAAATCCCTAAATCCATGCTATAATATAATAAGTATAACTAAAATAACCTGACTATAAAAGTCAGCGATAAAGATTTCTTACATCATCCGTAAGTGTTATTCTACTCTGATTCATATTATAATGAAAGTAACAAAAGATGGAGGTGTTTCACATGGAAACAATTTTACGAGTAGAATCATTAACAAAGCATTATGGAAAAGAGCCGAATATCACCAAGGCCTTGAACGGCATATCTTTTCAAGTTGTCAAAGGTGAGTTCTTAGGGATTATGGGGAGTAGTGGATCTGGGAAAACAACCCTTCTTAACTGTCTCGCTACTATCATCAAACCAACTGACGGCTCCATTCAAATGCAAGAAAAGGATTTAGGTCAGTTAAAAGGTAGTCAATTAGCTGATTATCGTGGTAAGGAAATCGGCTACCTCTTTCAAAATTTTGAGCTTTTGGACAATTTGACAGCCAAAGAAAATATTTTACTTCCCTTGTCTTTGCACAAGGTAGATGCCAACGAAAGCAAGGTTCGGTTAGAATTGCTTTCCCAATATCTGGATATTTCTGAACTTCTGGATAAGTTCCCGTCTCAATTATCAGGTGGTCAACGGCAAAGGGTAGCTGCTGCGCGTGCCTTGATTTTAGACCCTAAGATTGTATTTGCGGATGAGCCCACAGGAGCTTTGGATTCAAAAAATGCAACCATTTTGATGCAAAAATTATCCGAAATGAATCAAGTGGAAGAAACCACCATTCTCATGGTGACCCACGATTCCGTCGCAGCCAGCTTTTGCAACCGCATCTTGTTCATCCAAGACGGAAAACTATTCCATGAAATCCGACGCGATTATCCAAGAGAAAGTCAGGAAGATTTTTACCACAGAATACTAAAGGTCATGGCTGCACTGGCTGGAGGTGATGGCAATGTTTTCTAAATTAGTTTCAAGAAATAGCAAGAGAGATCGAAAGAATAATGGCTTGTACTTCAGTTCCATGGTTCTTTCTATTATTTCCTTTTACATCATCCTTTCTTTGTCCCATCAAGATGTGATGGTATTTCTAAAACAAATAGAGAGTCATGCTGTAGATAAACTCTTTAGCATGATTCCCATTCTTTATGTTGCAACGCTCTTTATTCTCTTTTTTCTAGTCTACTTCGCAAGCAGTATGCAGATGGAAAGAAGAAAGCATGAATTCGGTGTCTATCTCACACTGGGAATGCGAAGAAGCAAACTGTTCTTGCTACTCCTGCTCGAGGATTTGAGAAACAGTGTCCTTGCCCTTGGAATAGGCCTTCCTATTTCTATCTTGATTTCAGAATTGATTAGCCTAATAACTGCTAAAATTGTGGGACTAGGGATTATTGAGCATCAATTTTCTCTATCTACCACAGCTCTACTCTATACAGTCATCGGCTTCCTAGCCGTAAAATTAGCTGTTTTTGTCCTTTTAAGTGCAAAGACGGCCAATAAGGAAATCGGAAATCTGCTTGCCTATTCACCCTCTGGAATGAAGAAACTACTCCCAAAGGGTGTGTACCTTCTTGCTTCCGTCCTCGGAATTTTGCTTCTAGGAACAGCCTATTACATGGGTATGAGTGGACGAGCTTGGGAGAGTGTCATCACCATGGGCATCACTGTTCTCTTGGGTACTCTGGGAACTATCCTCCTCTTCTTTGGTATGCGTTTGTTTATAGACTTTTTGGTCAAGCTTGGAAACAATCGAAAACTTCATGCCTATAATTTTAGACAGATTCAGGAATTAGTTATCCAGCGCTCAACTATACTGGCTATCTGCTCCCTCTTAATCTTTTCTGCCTTGTGCCTCTTTGGAGCAGGTGTGGCCATTGCAAGTGGCAATTCAGGCAATCAAACCCACGTATTGGATTATACATTTAGAGATAGTAAGCAGGAAACAGATGAAAATCTTGATGTAAATACAGTAAAAAAAGAGCTTGAAGCTGCTGGACTAGCATCACAGTTTTCAAAGATTCTGCAAATCAAGGTAGGTACCCCTAAAGAACACAAGTCCGTGTCCTTCGAAGAGGTCATCAAGGAGTTGAAAAAGCAAAAAGACAGCAAGAACAAGGAAATTTTGCTCCATAAATTTAAACAGTCTACTACTTCCCACCTCATACCAGTTTCCGAATACAATGAACTTAGAAAGGCTGCCAATCTCCCTCCTCTAGAACTAACTAGCAAGGAAGCCTACTTGTATATGGGGAAAGATTTTCTCCCGGATGAAAGTCTCGTCAACTCTGTTCTGAAGACGAAGCCTCAAATCAAAGTCATGGGAAATGATGTAAAATTGATTGGAGAGGTACAGTCTTTACCAATCGTAACGGATCGTGAGATCACCCTCTCTGTTGCCCTCATAGTCCCAGATGAGACCTTTATGAGCTATACAGACGGTCACTATTCGAACTATGTCAGCGGTATCTTGGCTCCTGAGCTAGTCAAGGAAAAAGGCTTGATGAGAGCTATCTCAGATACGAATGAAAAGCTAAATCAAACTTCTCTTGGCTATGAAAGCTATATACAAAATATGGGAAGACAATTATTTTATATTATCTCTGCCAGCTATATCACTATCTATCTGGCTATCATCTTCCTTGTTGTGGCAAATACAATCATTGGCGTTCAATTTTTGATGGGTCAGAGACAATCCTACAGACGATACCAAACCTTAATCCATCTCGGAGCCAGCTATGAAACTCTTTGTAAATCGTCAGAAAAGCAAATCAATTGGTATTTCGGTCTGCCAATAGCCCTTGCACTTATCAGTAGTAGCTTCGGAGTGAGCTCCCTCCTCACAGGAATAGTACCCGCTAGCGCAAGAATGGTCATGGGGCAGAAATTTATCACAGCCATGCTGATAGTACTGCTCTTAGCTGGATTTGAAATCATCTATATCAGAATTGTAAAGAAAAATAGCAACAAATACTTGTTGTCCTTAATGGAACCCAAAAGAGATGAATAAGGTAGAATAAGGTAGAATAAATTAGGAAAAGGAGGAACCAATATGAAGCATATTCTGGTTATTGAAGATGAAGCCTTGATTCGAGATGAAATTGTCATCTTGTTAGAGAAAGCGGGTTATCAAGTTGATAAGTTGACTGACTTCAAAGATACAAGCCAGCAAGTGCTGCAATACGATACGGATCTAATCATACTGGATTTGAATTTGCCAGGAGAAACAGGTTTCCAAATTTGTAAGAATCTCAAGTCCAAACGCTCTGTGCCCATATTGGTTCTCACCTCCCGTGAACAACTAAAAGATGAGATTTACGCCCTAAAATTAGGGGCTGACGAGTACTTAACAAAACCTTTCAAGAAAGAAAGATTCTTGGCTCGTATAGAAAACATCTTGAAACGCTATGAAGGTAGACAAAATTTGCTTGAAAAAGATAATTTCCTGCTGGATAGACAGACCTATACCCTTTATATCAACGGACATTCGATTTTACTCCCTCAAAATCAAGGGAAATTGTTAGAAACCTTATTAGTGGCAACTGATTCTGTCGTCACAAAAGAAGAACTAAGCATGAAACTGTGGAATACAACTGAGTTCATCGATGAGAATGCCCTTCAAGTAAATATTGCAAGGCTGAAAAAGGCGATGAAACAGGCTGGCATTGCCCTTCAAGTCAAGTCCGTCAGAGGTATTGGTTACAAGCTAGAAGAGGTAAGTCCAGATGAAATATAATCTAAAATATCTAGCTACTTATCTGCCTTGGTTACTTGTTCTCTTAGCATTTGATCTATTTACAGCTGTCCTGCTTTGGCTTTCAGATGTGAGAATGTTTCAAGCCCTCATTCTTCTCTATATTTTAGCCACCGTCCTGCTCTTTTTCATCCTATCATTCCTACTGATAAGAAAAGAAAGAAAAAAATCCGCTGCCTATAAAGCCTTCATAGCCAATCCCAAGATGGATACTGAGCTTGAATTATTGCATTTATCAAGTGCCTCAGAGAAAGAAAGCATTGAACAAATGGCAGATACACTTTATCAAAAGCAGTCTGAAATAGGAAAACTCAACTCATTACTAGCCGAATACGAGGACTATGTTGAAAAATGGGCGCATGAGATTAAACTCCCTCTATCGCTTCTTTCCCTCCTTTTGGACAACCAAAGTGACCAGTTACCTGAAGATACAGCGTTTAAGTTGGACTATGTGAAGAATCAAATCCAAGGAAATGTATCACAAATCCTATTCTATTACAGGGTGAAAAGTGAGAAAAATGATTTTCTATTTGAAGATCTTGATCTAGAAGAATGTATCCAAGATCTATTGGAAAATTTTGATCCCTTACTCAAAGAAAAGAATTTTACGATTCAGCTAGAAAATATACAAGGAACCTGCTACACCGATCAACGCAGTTTTGAATTTATCCTCTCTCAAATCCTCGCCAACGCCCTTAAATATAGCTCTGATAAGCCCGAACTCAGTATTTCTATATCAAAGGATAAGGGGCGCACAAGTCT
The DNA here is from genome assembly GCF_003943395.1 of Streptococcus oralis. Classification (GTDB taxonomy): domain Bacteria; phylum Bacillota; class Bacilli; order Lactobacillales; family Streptococcaceae; genus Streptococcus; species Streptococcus oralis_BF. The sequence continues at coordinate 49,243 of NZ_RJPJ01000005.1, forward strand.
GATTTTTAGGGATAATGGTTGCGGAGTTAAAGCTTGCGACCTCCCTCATATCTTTGAAAAAGGCTTTACAGGAGACTCGGGAGACACAAGGAAAAGATCAACAGGCATGGGTCTTTATCTGGTCAAACAATTAGCAGATGCTTTAAAAATCGAAATTACAGTAAAATCCGAATGGATGCAAGGATTTGAAATCACTCTTTCTATTTAGTAATTTTTCGATTAAGAAAATTGCCTAATCATAGAAAGCACATATTTTATATCAAAAAGGAAAGCACTTCAGCTTTCCTTTTTTATTTGCGTTTTTTCTTAGCTTTTTTCATTTTGTTAGCCATGCGTTTCATAGACTGTTTCATCGCAAATTCACCGATTTTACCTTTGAGTCCGCCACCAAACATCTGGCTCATATCTGGCATTCCAGCTCCTCCGAGAGCTGACATATCTGGCATACCACCTTGTCCCATCATTCCTTCAAGGGCAGACATATCCATTCCTCCCATATTTGGCATATTTTTAGGGAGGTTATTTGGATTAATGCCCATCTGCTTCATCATCTTGTTCATATCTCCAGACATGACACCTTGCATGAGCTGTTTGGCCTGGTTAAAGTCTTTGATGAATTTATTCACTTCGATAAAAGTATTTCCAGATCCAGCAGCAATACGACGACGACGACTTGGATTTAACAAATCAGGATTTTCACGTTCTTCAGGTGTCATCGAAGACACGATGGCACGTTTACGAGCAATCTGACGCTCATCTACCTTCATGTTTTGAAGGGCTGGATTGTTAGCCATACCTGGAATCATCTTGAGCAAGTCTTCCATCGGCCCCATATTTTGCACCTGATCCAATTGATCGATGAAATCATTGAAATCAAAGGTGTTTTCACGCATCTTCTCAGCCATTTCAAGGGCTTTTTGCTCATCGTATTCCTGAGAAGCTTTCTCAATCAAAGTGAGCATATCCCCCATACCAAGTATACGGCTAGACATACGGTCTGGGTGGAAGGTTTCAATATCCGTGATCTTTTCACCCGTACCAGTGAACTTGATAGGTTTACCAGTGATATGGCGAACGGACAAAGCAGCACCGCCACGAGTATCCCCATCAATCTTGGTAAGGATGACCCCAGTCACTTCCAACTGAGCATTAAACTCACGGGCAACATTGGCCGCTTCTTGACCAATCATAGCATCAACGACGAGCAGAATTTCGTTTGGTTGAGCCAATGCTTTCACGTCACGAAGCTCATTCATGAGGAGCTCATCAATTTGCAAACGACCTGCCGTATCAATCAAGACATAGTCGTTGTGATTGGCCTGCGCTTGCTCCAAACCTTGGCGAACAATCTGAACAGCTGGCACTTCTGTTCCAAGTGCAAAGACAGGAACATCAATTTGTTGTCCAAGTGTTTTCAACTGATCGATGGCTGCTGGACGATAGATATCCGCCGCAATCATCAAAGGACGAGCATTTTCTTCCTTCTTGAGTTTGTTGGCTAGCTTACCAGCAAAAGTCGTTTTACCAGCCCCCTGCAAACCGACCATCATAATGATTGTCGGAATCTTAGGTGACTTGATAATTTCTGCCGTATCAGAACCTAAAACAGCTGTCAGTTCCTCATCAACGATTTTAATAATCTGTTGCGCAGGATTGAGGGTATCAATGACCTCGTGTCCTACTGCACGTTCACGAACCTTCTTGATAAAGTCCTTTACAACAGGCAAAGCGACGTCAGCTTCAAGCAAAGCTAGACGGATCTCTTTGGTTGCTTCTTGAACATCAGCCTCAGAAATTTTTCCTTTTTTACGTAGATTTTTAAAGACGTTCTGCAAACGTTCTGTTAAACTTTCAAATGCCATTTTTCTTCCTCTTATTCTCTATTATCAATGCTTGTTAAAATTTCTATCTGCTCCTGTAAAAAGTCATCCTTGGGATAGCGCTCCAAAATCTGATCAAAAATCTGACTACGAACGATGTAGTCCGAGTACATGTGCAATTTCATCTCATAATCTTCTAGAATCTTTTCTGTCCGCTTTATATTGTCATAAACGGCTTGACGGCTGACACCGAACTCTTCAGCAATCTCAGCAAGACTGTAATCATCAGCATAGTAGAGTTCAATATAGTTCATTTGCTTGTCTGTCAAAAGCGCAGCATAAAATTCAAAAAGTGCATTCATGCGATTGGTTTTTTCGATTTCCATAAGTTTTATTATATCAAAAAATCTATCATATCGCTATAGTAGAGGACTTCAAAAACAGATTGAATAAAAAAAAGAACCTTGCAAGCAAGATTCTTTTAGTGTCTGACTTAAATAATTGTTCTTCTGGGAACTAAATCGAATTAAGCTTCGATTTCTGTAACCATACCTGAACCAACAGTACGTCCACCCTCACGGATAGAGAATGTAGTACCTTGTTCTACGGCGATTGGGTGGATCAACTCAACGTCGATAGTCACGTTATCACCAGGCATTACCATTTCAGTACCTGCTGGAAGTTCGATTGAACCTGTAACGTCAGTAGTACGGAAGTAGAACTGTGGACGGTAGTTGTTGAAGAATGGAGTGTGACGTCCACCTTCTTCTTTAGTAAGGATGTAAACTTCACCTTTAAATTTAGTGTGTGGGTTGATTGAACCTGGTTTAGCGATAACTTGTCCACGTTCGATTTCATCACGTTGAACACCACGAAGAAGGACACCTACGTTATCTCCGGCAAGACCTTCGTCAAGTTGTTTACGGAACATTTCAACACCAGTAACAACTGCTTTTTGAGTTTCTTCTTTGATACCAACGATTTCGATTTCGTCGTTGACACGAACAGTACCACGGTCGATACGTCCTGAAGCAACTGTACCACGTCCAGTGATTGAGAATACGTCTTCGACTGGAAGAAGCAATGGCTTGTCTGTATCACGTTCTGGTTCTGGGATGTATTCATCAACAGTGTTCATCAATTCCATGATGATGTCTTCGTACTTAGAGTCACCTTCAAGAGCTTTAAGAGCTGAACCTTGGATAACTGGAAGATCGTCACCTGGGAAGTCGTATTCTGACAAGAGGTCACGGATTTCCATTTCAACCAATTCAAGCAATTCTTCGTCATCTACCAAGTCAATTTTGTTCATGAAGACGATAAGGTGTTTAACACCAACCTGACGTGAAAGAAGGATGTGCTCACGAGTTTGTGGCATTGGTCCGTCAGTTGAAGCTACTACAAGGATAGCTCCGTCCATTTGAGCGGCACCAGTGATCATGTTTTTAACGTAGTCCGCGTGTCCTGGAGCGTCGATGTGAGCGTAGTGACGTTTTTCAGTTTCGTACTCAACGTGCGCAGTGTTGATAGTGATACCGCGTTCGCGTTCTTCTGGAGCAGCATCGATAGACGCATAGTCTTTAGGTTGGTTAACTGCTGAAGGCAAGCGACGTGCCAATACAGTTGTGATAGCTGCAGTTAGGGTAGTTTTACCGTGGTCAACGTGTCCGATAGTACCAATGTTAACGTGTGGTTTACTACGATCGTATTTTTCTTTTGCCATTTGAGTAAAAGCCTCCAATAAAATATATTTTATAGATAGACAGTAGGCAATACAGTCTAACTTTCCTTACTATTTTATCAAATTTCAGCTAAATTGCAAGTGTTTTACACACATTTTGTGAATTATTCTAAATCTCATAATTTCCCATTCTTTTCCTTCTCCAACAGAATCATTTAAAACACTTTTGACCAGTCTAACCTCAAGTCTTTTTATCAAAAAAATCAGGTCTCCCTGATTTTTAGATTGATTCTGATTTTTCCAGTTCTTTTTCTTTAGCTTCTTTATGATTTTCATATAATTTCGCCAAGAACTTCGTAATTTCTTTTAGGATAGAATATGTTGGTACTGCTACAATCATTCCGATAACACCATAAATATTGCTAGAAAGTAAGAGAAGGACCAGAATGGTGATTGGATGAACCTTCATAACCCCTCCAACGATACGAGGGTAGAGGATATTCCCATCCACTTGTTGGATAATCAGCATATAAATTACTGCAATGAGAACTCTGTGCGGATCAGTAAAGACATTGGCAATAATCATAGGAATCAGACCGATACTTGGTCCAACATAGGGAATCAGATTTGCCAAACCAGAAAAAATGGCAAAGACTAGAGCATATTTCAACCCAATCGTACTGTATCCAATATAGGCTAAACATCCGATAATGACAGCATCAATCGCAATTCCACTGATATAACGTGCGACAGTGGCGTTCAAATTCTTCAAGAGACTGGAGAAGTTTAATTTATCATGTTTTAGGACTGTTCGTTCCAACATCGGGAGGAACTTATGACCATCAAGCAAGAAATAAATCAAAAAGACTGGTGTCATAATGAGAATCAAAACAGTACTAAACAAGGCTGAAAGAACGCTGCCTAAACTATTGCTCACACTGTTGAGAATATTTTGTAAAATATCAACATAAGATAAATTCAACTGTTGAATGGTTTTTTGAATATCAATATTTTGAAAGATTGGATTCATTGATAAATCATATATCAAATCTTGCAAGCGGCTATAGATATTCTGGCTAGAAATAATCAAACTTGTCAACTGATTAATCAAAATCGGTAGCAAGTAGACTACCCCTACTACTATTGTACCAATCAAGGCACAAAGAGTGATGAGCACACCTATCAAACGATTGACTTTACATTTCTTTTCTAGAAATGTTACGATGGGATTTGTCAGGTAATAGAAAAATCCTCCGAGCAAAAATGGAATCATAATGGTATTAGCTACCATCACAAAAGGTGTGACAATTGCTCCCATCTCTCTCCAAAGGTAGAAAATAAGAGTTAATAGTAAAATTTCAGTTGTCCAAAAAAATAACTTGTTTCTACGGAACATAGGCGCCTCCTTCTTTCTATTTTACCATAATTCTTCAAAAAGATAAGATGGCTTTACTATAAAAACGAGAATATTTTTTCGCTTTGTGATAGAATAAAACTACTATGAAGAAAATAATTTTATCCTTACTAACTCTTATCATTTTTGGTACAGCCATTCCTACTGTATCTGCGCAAGATTTTGATGTTGCTGCCAAACATGCCATCGCTGTTGAAGCAAACACTGGGAAAATTCTCTACGAAAAAGATGCTACTCAAGCTGTTGAAATTGCCTCTATCACCAAGATTCTCACTGTCTACCTAGTCTATGAAGCATTGGAACAAGGGACCATTAGCCTATCTACCCCAGTTGATATCTCTGACTACCCATACCAACTTACAACCAATTCTGAGGCTAGTAATGTTCCTATGGAAGCGCGCAAGTATACAGTGGAACAATTATTGGAAGCAACTCTAGTATCAAGTGCCAATAGTGCAGCCATTGCTCTTGCTGAAAAAATTGCTGGTTCAGAGAAAGACTTCGTTGACAAGATGAGGGCGAAACTTCTTGAATGGGGCATCCAAGATGCTACTATTGTCAATACTACTGGACTTAATAACGAAACACTTGGAAATAATATCTATCCTGGTTCCAAAAAGGATGAGGAAAACAAACTAAGTGCTTACGATGTTGCAATCATCGCTCGAAACCTTATCAGAGATTACCCTCAAGTTTTGGAAATCACCAAAAAGCCAACTTCTACCTTTGCAGGACTTGAAATCCACTCAACCAACTATATGTTGGAAGGGATGCCAGCATATCGAGGTGGAGTTGATGGGCTCAAAACTGGTACAACAGACAAGGCAGGAGCTTCTTTCGTTGGAACAACTACCGAAAAAGGTATGCGAATCATCACAGTTGTCTTAAACGCTGACCAGCAAAACAGTAATCCTTACGCTCGCTTTACTGCTACTTCTTCTCTTTTGGACTATATAACATCTAATTATGCTCTCAAAACAATTGTCCAGAAGGGAGAGGCCTACAAAGATAGCAAAGTTTCTGTACTTGATGGGAAGGAAGATACCGTAACTGCTGTTGCTAAATCTGATATCACTGTCATACAACGATTGGGAAGTCGAGCATCATCAAGCCTGCAGTTCACTCCAAAAACCAAGGCCGAGACAGCGCCACTAGAAGCTGAAACTGTTGTTGGTCATCTAACCTATGATGACCAGGATTTGGTCGGCCAAGGCTATCTCACTTCTGAAAAACCATCTTTTGAAATGGTTTCTGAAAAGAAAGTAGAAAAAGCCTTCTTCTTAAAAGTTTGGTGGAATCAATTCATCCGCTTTATCAATGAAAAACTATAAAAAAATCGCGATTCTTCGCGATTTTTTTATTTCATCTCTTTAAAAGCTGCTTCTGCATCAGCATTGCTAATAGCACCAAATTGGATTTTTCCGATTTTACCTTGACTATCAATCAAATATTCCGTTGGAATACTACGAATTTGGTAGGCTTGAAAAGTAGTTGCTTGGGTATCATATAGAACAGGTATATCCTTGTAGCCTTGTTCTTGGTACCATTTTGGGAAGTCTTGAACTGTTTTTTCACCTTGTAAACCAGGTGCAATAACACTCAAGATTTCAAAGTCTCGATCTTGCTTGGCAGCTAATTCCATCAACTCAGGCATGCTTTTTTTACATGGTCCACACCAAGAAGCCCAGAATTTCAAATAGACCTTTTTGCCCTTATAGTCTGATAACTTGACTTCTTTGCCATCTATAGACTGCAAGGTGAAGTCTGGCGCATCCTTTCCTACTGCGATTTGTTGTACAGCAGGCTGTTTGGGATTTTCCGTTTGTTTGGTTTCTTTTTCGCCACAGGCAATCAACAATAATAAAGACATGAGGCTAAATCCCGCAAAAATAACTTTTTTCATCTTTTTCTCCTTTTATCCAAGAATTCCTGACAAGGCATTTAGCTGCCCTAGCATTAATAATAATCCCATCAAAATAATCAAAGCTCCCCCGATTTTCTTTAGTAGGATCATATGGGGTTTTAATTTACTAAAATAGGGCATAATCCAGCCCGAAGCCAAGGCCAAAACAAGGAAAGGAAGGGCCATTCCCAATGTGTACACTAAGGTTAGTAAGGCTCCTTGCCAAGCACCATTCCCTCCAGAAGCTGCAAGAGCCAAGACCGAACTCAAAACTGGTCCGATACAAGGGGTCCAACCAAAACTAAAGGTTATCCCAAGCAAAAAGGCTGACAGATAGTGATTAGACTTTGATTGTTTGAAGGTGACTGTCTTTTGAACTTCCAGTCTATTAAAATGCAAGATTTCCATCTGGTGAAGGCCTAAAAGGATAATGACTGTCCCCATAGCATAACGAAACCAGTCAGCATAGAGCATGTGCCCTAGGAATCCAGCTCCAAATCCTAAAATAAAGAAAATGAGGGAAATTCCAGCAATAAAGCACAAGGTCCGAATTAAACCTGACCATGCAACGTCTCTTCCAAAAAAGCGAAAACTTTTCGAATTTCCCTGATCATCTAGCAGAATACCAGCATAGACAGGTAGCAAAGGGAAGATGCAAGGTGAAAAGAAGGACAGGATTCCTGCTAAAAAAACGGATACTAGAAATATAATCGACTCCAACGAATTACCTACTTTCACAAAATTCTAATCTTATTTTACTACAAAAGAAAAAATTTGTAAGAAGTCTGCTACGCTTATTTATTTTGACTAAATTTAACACAAAAAAAGGAGCTAAGCTCCTTTCGTTTTAATACGTTCCTTCTTCACCTTGACTGGTCAAGATAACAGGTCCATCTTTGGTAATCACGAACTGGTGTTCATATTGGCAAGATAGGCCGCCATCAATAGTCTTATGAGCCCAGCCAGTTTTCATATCTGTATCAATTTCCCAATCACCAGTATTGATCATGGGTTCAATGGTCAGGACCATTCCTTCACGGAGACGGAGACCACGACCAGCGACACCATAGTTAGGGACCATTGGCTCCTCGTGCATAGTTGGACCAACTCCGTGACCAACCAAATCACGCACTACGCCATAACCGCGACTTTCAGCGTATTCTTGAATGGCAGCACCGATATCGCCAATACGGTTTCCAACTACTGCTTGCTCAATCCCTTTATACATAGCTTCCTTGGTCACGTCCATCAAGTTCTTCACTTTTTCAGACGGTGTACCGACCGCATAAGCCCAACATGAGTCAGCTAAACCGCCAGTATAACTTTGGGTGTATTTTTTCATTTGCTCAACATTATTAAAGTTGAGTTTAGACACATTGAGGTCGGATTTGGCAATCGGACCTCCGAGTACCATGTCAACCTTGAGCAAGTCGCCATCTTTCAAGATGTAATGACGTGGAAAAGCGTGGGCTACTTCGTCGTTGAGAGAGCAACAAGTGGCATAGGGGTAATCCATAACAGCGCCATCCACGCCAATCTGTAAAGGAAGGAAATTTTCCTCTTTACAACGGCGACGAACATATTCTTCTACTTCCCACATATCCACACCTGGCTTAATCAAATCACGTAAGCCTATATGGATACTAGCTAGGAAATCACCAGCCTTGTCCATGGCTTCGATTTCACGTGCTGATTTTAAAGTTATCATTTTTTCTCCTAGATTCTAATTGATTTTTACTGTGACATTTGCTTTTGATACAATCTGATGACCATGATAAATATCATAATCAATAATAGCTGAGCGTCTTGTATGATGAATAATACGTGCCTGAATCCGCAAAATATCATCTATCTGAACAGCTTGTAAGAAGTAAATTAGCATCTGCTCGATGATGAGATTGCGTCTACTATTTGCCACCAAATCCTGTGTCATATGAGTTAAAATTTCAGCAAGAACACCATTTGCCAAAACCCCGTTTTTCTCCAGCATAAAGGGCTCAACTGTAATCACAACTTCGTCGTGATGATAAGACAACTTTTGACCGATTTGCTCTGAAAAAGTTGGCAAAGCCGAAAGCTGAGAACGGCTCATCTTATCCATAACATCTCGTCTCGTTACAACTCCGAGCAAAGTTTGATTGCTTCTCACTACCGGTACCATCTCAAAGTCTTCTGCAATCATTCGTTGACTGACATTGGCAATATTGGTCGCTAAGCCTGTTACGAAAATGCTGCGCGTCATCACCTTATCAATCGTCGTGCTAGGGGATTTGTCTCCTGCATCACGCATGGTAACAACTCCCACAACCACTTGGTGTTGGTTAATAACTGGGAAACGACTACTTCGATTCTTGCGTACCAAGTCTAGATAATCTTTCACTGTGTCTGTTTCTCTCAAAAAACCATACTCATGGCTAGGACGATAGAGCTTTTCAACTGTCAGAATATCGGTTTTGATTTGAACATTTGAGAGAGCTCTGTTGATCATGGTCGCTACTGTAAAAGTATCATGCTTACTTCTCAGGACAGGAATACCCTTTTTATTGGCAAGAGCTAGTACATCCTCGTGCACATGAAAACCACCCGTCACGAGAACCGCATTTTCATTTTCCAGAGCTAAAAGTTGAATACGAGTACGGTCTCCGACGATTAACAAACCACCATCATTCAGATAGGACAAAATATTCTGCTCGGTCATGGCCCCAATGGAGAATTTACTGAATTCCCTGTCCAAACCTTCTTGACCAGACAAAACTTCAGATGAGGTTACTTCTGCAATTTCAGCATAGGTTAGCCTCTCAATAGCCACTTTCTGAGATTTAACACGAATGGTCCCACTACGAGGTCGAGTTTCTACAATTCCACGGTTTTCAGCTTCTTTAATGGCACGATAAGCCGTCCCATCACTGACACCCAAGTGATTGGAAATACTACGAACGCTGACACGTTTTCCTATTGGTAACTCTTCCAGATAACTTAAGATTTCTTGGTGTTTACTCACTGAATTCTCCTTTAACGTATCGAAATTCAAAGTAGTCTCTCATTTTACGAGTATAGCGGTCACTCCCCTTGAATTGGCGAAAGAGACTAAAACCTGCTTTCAAGGCAACTTTCTGACTAGCTTGATTCTCCAGATGAGTGATGATGGATAATTGTTTTAAACCAAATTCTTCAAAGGAAAGCTGACAAAGTTTGGTAACTACTTCTGTCATAAAACCTTGTGACCAAGAATCCTTTTTTAAGAAGTAACCAATTTCTGCTTCTTTTTTGATTTCATCTATTTTTTCAAACTTGATGGAACCAATCATTTCCTGATTTCCTTGGAGACAAATTGCCCAGACACCTAGAGGAGCCTTCATAAAATAGTTAGCAAGTGCGTACTGACTTTCTTCCAAACTTGCTTGACTGGGAAAAATAAACTGCAGATTTTCCGGATTTGAAGCAATCTCATAAAAAGCTTTGCTGTCACTAAAAAAGAAAGGACGCAAATACAAGCGCTCCGTTTCAAAAAAAGAAAACATTGCTAATTTGGTCCAAATATTCATAATCACCTCAACGGCTTAGTCTTCGACGAGTGTAATATCTGCTCCAAGACTACGTAATTTTTCAATAATATCTGAGTAGCCACGAAGGATAAACTCAATATTTGTAATTTCAGTCTGGCCTTGAGCCATCAGTCCAGCAATCACAAGTGCAGCACCAGCACGAAGATCTGTCGCTTTCACCTTGGCACCATGTAGAATTCGCCCACCAGTGTAGAAAATATGGTCATTTGTAGTAGCAATATCTGCATCCATTTTTGCTAATTCAAAGACATGATTGACACGTTTTTCGTAAATGGTATCAATAATAGTACCACGACCTTGAGCAGTTAGTAAAAGTGGTGTGATTGGCTGTTGCAAATCGGTTGCAAAACCAGGATAAGGAGCAGTTTTAATATTGATGGCCTTCAAATCAGATTGTTCTTCAACAAAGATACTATCCTCAGAGACGGTCATACGAACGCCCATTTCTTCTAGTTTAGCGATAAAGCCTTCTAAATGCTCATAGAGAACGTTGTTAATACGAATTCCTTTTCCTACCGCTGCAGCAAGTGAAATATAGGTTCCAGCTTCGATACGATCTGGGATTACTTGGTGACGAGTTCCATGAAGTTTCTCGACACCATCAATAATGATAATATCAGTCCCTGCACCACGAATGTGAGCCCCCATGTTATTCAAAAGGGTAGCCACATCGATGATTTCTGGTTCACGGGCCGCATTTTCAATAACAGTCCGTCCCTTTGCTTTGACTGCAGCAATCATGGTGTTAATAGTTGCGCCGACACTAACGGTATCCATGTAGATACTTGCGCCGTGAAGTCCCTTACCTTGGGCAGATAAATTCATATTATCTCCCTCGTAGCTGACCTTAGCACCCATAGCTTCGAAGGCTTTTAAGTGAAGGTCAATCGGACGAGGTCCCAGATCACATCCGCCAGGAAGTCCAACCGTAGCTTCACCAAAGCGACCTAACAGACTTCCATAGAAATAATAAGAAGCACGAAGGCTATTGATCTTACCATAAGGCATGGGAATATTTTGAACACCTCTAGGATCAATCTCCAAAACATCATCGTAGCGTTTTACTTTCGCTCCCATGATTTCCATAATTTCTACAAGACTAGCAACGTCTGAAATATCTGGGACACAATCCAAAGTGACAACATCATCTGCCAGTATAATAGCAGGGATTAATGCTACAACACTATTCTTAGCACCGCTAATGGTGATCTCACCTTGCAATGGATGTCCACCATTGATGACAATTTTTCTCATGTTATACTCTTTCAAAATTTACTAAAAAGGTCTCTGCATTCTATTATACCATAGTTCTCCTATTTTTCCCATTTCTGTTTAATAAAAATCACTCTCTTTTTATCTTCTAAAATAGAAAAAAGACCCATCACACAAGCACAAAGGCTTGGTATGATAGGCTTTTAAAAGTTTAGATTAACGTACTGTACGGATACGCATTGTGTTTGTACGGACAGCTTCTCCAAGCGGTACACCTGCAACGATAATCATATCATCACCAGATTCTACCAAACCTTGTTCTACTGCAATCTTTTCGGCAAGTTCGAACATATCATCAGTGTTTGATGGACGTTCAGTTGTTACTGGAATAACACCCCAGTTCAACATCAATCCACGCTGAGTCAATTCATCGAAAGTGATTGCCAAAATATCTGCATCTGGGCGGTATTTAGAAATCAAGCGTGCAGTGTGACCAGTCTTAGTAAGGGTAACAATCAACTTGATATTCATTGAGTTAGTTGCATCCTTAACAGCTGATGCCATAACTTCAGTCTTAGAATTACGTGCCAAGTTAACTGATGACAAACGACCGTATTCTTTCAATAGGGTTTGAGCATTCTTGTCAATTGTAGCCATTGTAGTTACTGACTCAAGTGGGTATTTACCGTTTGCAGACTCACCTGAAAGCATTGTAGCGTCAGTTCCATCGATAACAGCGTTAAATACGTCTGATACCTCTGAACGAGTTGCACGTGGTTTTTCAGTCATTGTTTCAAGCATGTTTGTTGCTGTGATAACAACTTTACCTGCCGCGTTTACTTTAGTGATGATCATTTTTTGGTAAACTGGAACCATTTCGAATGGTACTTCGATACCCATGTCACCACGAGCGATCATGATACCGTCAGCAGCTTCAATGATTTCATCCAAGTTATCGATACCTTGTTGGTTTTCGATTTTCGCAAACAATTGAACGTGACCATTACCAGTTTCTTCACAGATTGCACGAACTTCGTCGACGTCTTTTGCAGTACGTACGAATGAAATCGCGATGAAGTTGATACCTTGTTCAAGACCAAAGCGGATATCATCGTTATCACGTTCAGCAAGAGCTGGGAAAGGAATTTTAGTGTTAGGGATGTTTACACCTTTCTGCTTAGCAATGATACCGTCATTTTCAACTACTACTTCAAATTCACGAGTTGCATCGTCTTTTGCGAAAACACGAAGACCCAATTTACCATCGTCAACCAAAACTTGGTGACCAACTTCAACATCATCGTAGATATCAAGGGCACCAGCAACGTTCAAAGCAATCACATCACGAGTTGATTTGATTCCTTGTTTAGTTGCAACACGAATTTTTTCACCAGTTTTGTATGAGTACTCTTTTGCGTCACCTTCGAACAATTCTGTACGGATTTCTGGACCTTTAGTGTCAAGAAGGAAACCAACTTTTTTACCAGCGATTTCTTCCGCACGTTTAACAGTTGCCATACGCTCACCTTGTTCTTGGTGGTCACCGTGTGAGAAGTTGAAACGGAAAGTGTTTGCTCCTGCTTCGATCAATTTAGCAATGTTTTTAGCTGAAGCTTCAACGTCAAGTTTTTCACCCCAGTATCCGTCTTCACCGAATTTTTTACCGCCACGGATTTCTACCGCAGGACCTAAAGTTGCAACGATTTTTACACGTTTGTTCATGATTTTTGTGACTCCTTTATATAATTCGACCTTTTATGGTCATGTTACCAAATTAATGAAAGTTGATTAGGACAAGCTCTTGTTCAAAGCAGAAAGTTCAAGATCAGCTTTATGAGGGTTGTTAACAATAATCTTGCCTTCTGCAGTTAAGCTAAACAAAGCTCCCTCTTCTGCTGTACCAAGGATTGGATTTTCAACCATTTTTTCGTTACGGATACCAACAGCGACACCACCGATTCCTTGTTTAAGGAGTTTAACAGCGTGTGCACCCATGCGTGATGCCAATACACGGTCACGCGCAGTTGGTGATCCACCACGTTGGATGTGACCAAGTTCTGTTACACGAAGATCGCTTGTGTCTCCTGCTTCTTTTAGTTTTTGACCAAATTCAGCTGCTGACATAACACCTTCTGCCAAAACGATAATGTTGTGTTTTTTACCGTGCTCATAACCAGCTTTGATGCTTGCAACGATATCTTCCATCTTGAAGCCTTCTTCAGGGATGATAATTTCATCAGCACCAGTTGCTATACCAGCCCAAAGAGCGATATCACCAGCGTTACGTCCCATTACTTCAACAACGAAAGTACGACGGTGACTTGATGATGTATCACGAATCTTATCAATCGCATCCATTGCAGTCGTAACTGCAGTATCAAATCCGATTGTGAAATCAGTCCCTACGATATCGTTATCAATAGTTCCTGGAAGTCCGATAGCTGGGAACCCATGTTCCGTCAAGCGCATAGCTCCGTGATAAGAACCGTCTCCACCGATAACTACGACTCCTTCGATACCGTGTTTTTTCAACTGCTCAATCCCTTTAAGTTGGCCTTCAAGTTGTGCAAACTCAGGGTAACGAGCAGAGTGAAGGAAAGTACCACCACGAGAAATGATGTCTCCTACTGAAGCAGCATCAAGTGGATAAATTTCACCGGCAACCATACCTGCGTACCCATCATAGATACCAAAAACTTCCATTCCTTCTGAGATTGCTTGACGAACTACTGCACGGATGGCAGCATTCATACCAGGGGCGTCTCCACCACTGGTCAAAACAGCAATACGTTTCATTTGGTTTATGCTCCTTTTTCTTTAACATTCTTACTGATTATACCATATTTAAATCGAAAATTCTTCTATTTTCCGTATTTTTAGCGATAAATCGTTTTCATAGCAATTCCCTCTAATTTTTCCTGCAGAGCAGAACCTTTTCTTACAAAATGTTGCGTAGAAACAACCGTTTTTTGTTCCTCTTCATACCTGATAATGACAGGAATTGGGCCTTTGTATTGTTCTAGGATATTTGAAATCTCTTTATCGTATTCATGATTTTTAACTTGAATCCAGAATCGTTCCGCCACTGCTTCTTTCAAATCTTGTGCAATCATTTGCAGACGACCATCTCGAGATTGAACTTTGCCATTGATGTAGTAAAATTTCCCTTCGGAGAGGATAGAGGCGAATTTTCTATATTGGTCTGAAAATACAGTCACATCCATCCGAGACTTACTATCATGAACCTGTAGAAAGGCCATACTCTCACCTTTCTTGGTTCGAATCACTTTAATCTTTTGAACTTCAACTAGGAGAGTGGCTTGAGCTCCCTCGGTTAGATTAGTGATTGGAGTGGTCGGATATAGAGCTTGTTTGGCAAGAGTTTGGAGAGGATGGGGACTGATACCTATGCCAATCAGTTCCTGCTCTTTGTAAAATTTCTCTGCCTCAGTAAAATCATCAGCTTCAGTCCAACTATAATTTGTATCCGCAAAGAGACCTCCCAACTCCTCAACAAAGACAAATAAGTTTGGTAGGTTCACTAAGATTTTCTGGCGATTCTTGTCAAATTCATCAAAAAGCCCCAGTTCAACCAAAGGCGTTAAAAGCGACAGTTTCTTGTAATTCTTGGGAAGACGTGTGACGAAATCTTCAATGCTTGAGAAGGGACGATTTTCAATAATCCAGTAAGACAAATCTCTAGGCAGTCCCTTAATGGCTTTTAAACCAAGATAGATTTTCTTCTGAGCAATTTTATCGTGATAGGGAATACTGTTGATAGCTAAAGGCGCTACTTGAAATCCCATCTGCAGAGCATCGACAATATACTCACTGCTTGAATAATTCAACATGACTTGAAAGAAAATAGCAGGATAATGAGTTTTAAAATAAGCAAGTTGGAAAGCCAGTGCTGAGTAGGCATAGGCGTGGGATCTATTAAATCCATAGCCTGCAAACTTTTCCATCACTGCAAAAACTTGGTTGGCTTTTTCTTCTGAATGCCCAAGTTTCATAGCTCCTGTGATAAAATCTTCCTTCATCAAATGCATCTCTTTAGCATTTTTCTTGCCCATGGCTCGTCTGAGAATGTCAGCTTTACCAAGACTGAAACCTCCAAAACGCTGAGCAACTTGCATGACTTGCTCTTGATAGAGCATAATTCCGTAGGTTGATGACAGGATGTATTCCAAGGCAGGATCCAGCACCGTCACCTTTTCTTTGCCATGCTTACGAGCCACAAAATTATCGATATAATCACTAGCACCTGGTCTGTTGAGGGATGTCGTTGCTACCACTTCTTCGAAAACTTGCGGCTTGACTCGTTTCAAGAGTCGAATGGCTCCAGGTTGTTCAAATTGGAAAATACCCTTAGTATTTCCAGCAGCAAAGAGAGCCAATGTTTCTTTATCTTCCAGATCAATCTCTTCGATTTTCAGATGAACACCCTCTGACTCAGCCAGTAATTCCTGCATTTTTTGGACAAAAGTTAAGTTACGCAGACCTAGGAAATCCATTTTTAGAAGTCCATTGGCTTCAACTCCATGAGCATCATACTGGGTGATCAGCATATCCTCACCATATTTGAGGGGAATATAGTCCGTCAGGTCTTGGTCACTCATAACGACCCCAGCTGCATGGATAGAGGTTTGACGAGGATACCCTTCAATCTTTCGAGCAATCTCAAAAGCTTTTTGGTATTCTATTTTGCTATTGATGACCTGCCTAAACTGTAAATTCTTTTCATAAGCCGTCGTTAGCGTATCTCGAAAACTGATTTTTTTCGTAATATTGGTTAATTCATACTCAGGGACACCATAACGTTTGAAAACATCTCGAATTGCCTGTTTTGCTCCAAAGGTCGAATAAGTGACAATCTGCGCCACATGTTGACTTCCATACCGATCACGAACATAGCGAATGAACTCTGGTCTATAGAGGTCAGGAATATCAATATCAATATCGGGCATGGTGTAACGCTCACGATTTAAAAAGCGCTCGAAAATCAGATTCTTTTCAACCGGATCAATCCCTGTGATATCAAGTGAGTAGGCCACCAGACTACCCACAGCAGAACCACGCCCCATTCCCATATAGTAGCCTTGGGAACGTCCAAAACGAAGCAAATCCCAAACCACAAGGAAATAGTCATCAAAGCCCATATCATGAATCACGGCCAACTCTTCATTTAGCCGCTCTCGATAAAGAGCTGAGGTTAGCCCCTTGGCTATCAAGCCTTGTTCAGCTCTGGATCTAAGTTCTTCTACAGCTGGTCTTTCCGGATTAAAGCGAGGGAGTTTTAAACTTGGATCAAGTTGGTAACTAACATGCTCTATCAAACCTTGAAGAGTGACAAGTGCCTGAGGGAAATGATTTTTAAATCGAGCTTCTAAATCCGAAGCTGGTAGAAAGATTCCTTGTTGTGAATGCACATCCACTTCTCTTAGGCTGACATTGTCCTTGACTGCTGACAAGATTTGTAAAACTTGTAGGTCTTCTTTTTCAAAAGAGTTGACCTGATAGAGTGGAAGAATGGGTTTCGTAAAGCCTTCTTGGTGAGTATCGGGACTAACCCCGATAAAATAATCATGACCTAAATCCAGCTGTTCGACCCCATCAAAATAAGGAACAATAATGGCAACATCTTCGAGGTGACTGGTAAAGTCAGACCAATTTTTTCGTC
The DNA here is from genome assembly GCF_003943395.1 of Streptococcus oralis. Classification (GTDB taxonomy): domain Bacteria; phylum Bacillota; class Bacilli; order Lactobacillales; family Streptococcaceae; genus Streptococcus; species Streptococcus oralis_BF. The sequence continues at coordinate 66,519 of NZ_RJPJ01000005.1, forward strand.
CAGTCATTTTTAAAGTGGATAACTTCATCAACTCTTGGTAACCTTTAGTAGACAAAGCTAGAAAACGGAAAGAAAGCGCCTTCTCGTCTATAATCAAAGTCATTTCAAGACCAATTAAAGGTTGGATGCCCTGCTTACGAGTCACTTCTAAAAAGTGATAGGCTCCATAGAGATTATCCACATCCATGATAGCAAGGTGAGAATAGCCATAGTCTTTAGCCGTTTGTACATATTTTTCAATTGAAACCACACTTTCCATAAAACTGTAAACAGTCTTGGTATCGAGCTGTGCAATCATTTCTTCTCCCCCTTGCTTTAGATATAGTACTATTATACCATTTTAAAAACTAGAATGAAAAGCTAGAGACCATTCCTTTTAAAGTGACTTCATCACAGGTCAACAATATCTTTTTTACCTTATTTTTGATATACTAAATTTAGAATATTTCCAAAGGAGAGCCCCATGCGTTTTAATCAATTCAGCTACCTTCCTGTTTCTCATTCGCAAGTTTTGCGCGAGTTATCCCAGCTCGGTTTGAAGCTGGTACCAGAACAAACATCAAAAAAACAACTTGAACAATTTGTCCGCTGGAGTTTTTTCACTTATAAAAATACCGACTATCCTTTGTCTGTCTTAGCAGCTGACAAGGAGACTGATCTCCTTACCTTCTTTCAGTCAGATTGTGACCTGACTCCTGAGATTTTTTATACTGTGGCTTTTCAACTTCTGGGATTTAGCTATCTTGTTGACTTTGAGGACGCCGAACAATTCCGTAAAGAAACTGGATTTCCTATTGTTTATGGGGATCTCATCGAAAATCTTTATCAATTGCTCAATACGCGAACTAAAAAAGGAAATACGCTCATCGACCAACTTGTTAGTGATGGGCTTATTGCAGAAGATAATCACTACCACTACTTTAACGGTAAGAGCTTGGCAACCTTCTCTACTTATGATGTCATTCGTGAAGTCGTGTATGTCGAGAGTCGTGTGGATACTGATAAAGACGGTCTCCCTGACTTAGTCAAGGTCAGCATTATTCGCCCACGTTACGATGGTCAAGTACCTACTCTTATGACTGCCAGCCCTTATCACCAAGGCACCAACGACAAAGCCAGCGACAAGGCTCTCTACAAGATGGAAGGAGAGCTTGAGGTCAAACCTGCCCACACCATTGAGCTCGAGGAGCCTAAGCTGAATGTAGTCGAACCTCATGGCCAAGCAGAAGTCGTCTCAGAAGCTGAAGAAAAGCTATCTCATATCAATAGTTCTTACACTCTCAACGATTACTTCCTCCCACGTGGATTTGCAAATCTCTATGTATCGGGTGTTGGTACCAAGGATTCCCAAGGTCTCATGACCAATGGAGACTACCAGCAGATTGAAGCATATAAAAATGTCATTGACTGGCTTAATGGCCGTTGCCGTGCTTTTACTGACCACACGCGCAAACGTCAAGTCAAGGCTGACTGGTCAAACGGCAAAGTCGCAACAACAGGAATTTCTTATCTAGGCACCATGTCCAATGGTCTTGCCACCACTGGTGTTGATGGCTTGGAAGTGATCATCGCTGAAGCAGGAATTTCCTCTTGGTACAACTACTACCGCGAAAATGGTCTGGTGACCAGCCCTGGTGGTTATCCAGGTGAGGATTTTGACTCACTTGCTGAGCTTACCTACTCCCGCAATCTCCTAGCTGGCGACTATATTCGTGGTAATGAAGCTCATCAGGCAGACTTAGAAAAGGTAAAAGGGCTTCTTGATCGCAAGACTGGTGACTACAATCAGTTTTGGCATGACCGCAACTATCTGCTCAATGCTCACAAGGTTAAAGCTGAGGTCGTCTTTACGCATGGTTCTCAAGATTGGAATGTCAAGCCACTTCACGTATATCAGATGTTTCATGCTCTTCCTGACAATATTCGCAAGCACCTCTTTTTCCATCATGGGGCTCATGTTTATATGAATAACTGGCAGTCAATTGACTTCCGCGAATCCATGAATGCCCTCTTAAGCAAGAAATTGTTAGGACTTACAACAGACTATCAACTTCCTACTGTCATCTGGCAAGACAATACTGTACCTCAGACGTGGCAGGGTCTTGATGACTTTGGCAAACAGGATAAATTGCATACTTTCTCACTTGGAACTGAAGAAAAAGTGATTCAAAACCAGTATGATCAAAAAGACTTTGAGCGGTATGGCAAGACTTACCAGACCTTCAACACAGAACTTTACCAAGGAAAAGCCAATCAAATCACCATTGACCTTCCAGTGACCAATGACATCCACTTAAATGGTCGAGTGGAGCTGAAACTTCGTGTCAAATCAAGTACAAACAAGGGCTTATTATCTGCTCAACTGCTAGAACTTGGACAAAAGAAATATCTACAGCCTTATCCAGCTGTTTTAAGTGCTAGAACCATTGACAACGGTCGCTACCACATGTTAGAAAATCTCTGCGAACTGCCATTTACTCCAAGCGCCCAACGTGTCATCACCAAAGGATACCTTAATTTACAAAATCGAAATGATTTACTAACTGTTGAGAGCATAGAAGCTAAAAAATGGATGGAAATCCAATTTGCCCTACAACCTACGATTTACAAGCTGAAAAAAGGTGACACACTTCGTCTTGTTCTCTACACAACAGACTTTGAAATTACAATTCGAGATAATACAGACTACCACTTAACTATTGATTTAACACAGTCTTCTATCACCATCCCCTCATAAAAGGAGTCAGCCTCATATGAATAAATCTGAACATAGACACCAACTCATCCGTGCACTTGTAGCCAAAAATAAGATTCATACACAAGCAGAGTTGCAAACTTTACTAGCTGAAAATGATATTCAAGTCACACAGGCCACTCTCTCACGCGATATCAAAACCATGAATCTATCAAAAGTTCGCGAAGCAGATCATTCTTACTATGTCTTAAATACTGGTTCCATCTCCAAGTGGGAAAAACGCTTGGAAAACTATATGGAAGATGGCCTGATCATGCTACGCCCTGTCCAGCATCAGGTTGTCCTCAAAACCTTGCCAGGCCTTGCCCAATCTTTTGGAGCTGTTCTTGATGCTCTCGATTTCAAACAAATCATTGCCACCGTATGTGGTGATGATGTCTGCCTTCTTATCTGTGAAAATGCTGAAGAAGCACAGACTTGCTTTGAAATTCTTAAAAAATTTGCGCCACCATTTTTCTTCAATGACTAAAAAATTCCCCGTGATAAATACGATCACGGGGTTCTCTTTTATCAATGTTGATAGGCTATTTTTCTTCTTTATCAGCCTTCTCATGGCCTTTTTTTTCTCGTGCCAATCTAAGAGCACGTTTGGGATTGAGACGATTAAACAATTCTTCTAGTTTCTTTTCATTCCATACATCTGCTGCAGAAACAAAATTTCCATCTGCATCTCGGAATGATATCGGTTTATCTCCCATATCAATCTCCTAGTCTACAAATTCAAACTCAAATTTACCAATTCGGACCAGATCTCCATCCTTGGCTCCACGCGCACGAAGGGCTTCGTCAACCCCCATACCACGTAACTGACGAGCAAACTTCATGACAGACTCATCACGGTCAAAGTTGGTCATGTTAAAGAGTTTCATGAGTTTTTCACCAGAAAGTACCCATGTAGCATCATCATCGCGGCTAATTTCAAAGGCTTTTTCTTCCTCATCAAAGCCATAGTAAGCTTCTTCTTCCATATCAGACTCATCATAGAGCAAGAACTCAGGAGTCTTATCCAACAATTCAGCTGTCGCATCCAAAAGGGGCGCCAAACCTTGCTTAGTCAAACCAGAAATAGGGAAGATTGCTGGAAGTTCTTCAAACTCGTCGTAGTTTGCTGCCAATTTTTCCTTGAAGATTGCAAGATTTTCCTGACTTTCAGGCATATCCATCTTATTGGCTACAATAATCTGTGGACGCTCCATGAGACGAAGGTTGTAGGATTCCAATTCATTATTGATAGCTAGGTAGTCCTCGTAAGGATCACGCCCTTCGCTAGCCGACATATCGATGACATGGAGGATAACTCGAGTGCGTTCGATATGACGGAGAAACTGGGTTCCAAGACCAACACCTTGACTGGCCCCTTCAATCAAACCTGGAAGGTCTGCTACGGCAAACGATTCACCTGACTGGGTACGAACCATACCTAGATTTGGGACAATTGTCGTAAAGTGGTAAGCACCAATCTTTGGTTTGGCTGAAGTAATGACACTAAGCAAAGTTGACTTTCCAACAGATGGGAAACCGACCAAACCGACATCCGCCAAGATCTTTAATTCCAGTTGCAACTCACGTTCCTGACCTGGTTCTCCATTCTCAGAGATTTCAGGTGCAGAATTTTTTGGTGTCGCAAAACGGATGTTTCCGCGACCACCTCGACCGCCATGTGCCACGATAAATTCTTGACCATGTTCAATCAAGTCTGTAATCACTTTTCCTGTCTCAGCGTCACGTACAGTTGTTCCTTGTGGTACACGAACACGAAGGTCTTCTGCACCACGTCCATGCATTCCTTTGGTCATCCCTTTTTCACCGGATTCGGCCTTAAAATGACGGTTATAGCGGAAATCCATCAAGGTACGCAAGCCTTCGTCTACAACGAAAACAACGTTACCACCACGTCCGCCATCGCCACCCCAAGGACCGCCATTCGGGACATACTTTTCACGGCGAAAGGCAACCATACCATCGCCACCATTACCAGCCTTGACCTTGATCTTGGCTGTATCTAAAAACATACTCATATTTTCTTCTCGCTTTAAAAAGGACTGGAAAATCCAGTCATTAGTTATTGTTTCTATCTTAGCAACTTGCTTAGAATCTGCTAAAAGCTCCAAGCGCTGTCGCAAAGATACCAGCAAGGGTTACAAACAACATAATTAGCACGACAAAAAGCGTTACTTTTTCAAACATTGTTTTTTTACGTTTTCCATTATCTCCAAAAGCCATTTGGACTCCTTTTTATTTCTCTTTGTTCTATTCTAATTCTTTTTTAATATTCTCTAGAAACAGGTGCAATTACCCATAAAATCAAGTAAGCAAGTACCCCTGCCCCATAACAAAAGGCAAGAACGCCCCAAATCACACGGACAATAGTAGGGTCAATATCAAAATAGTGGGCTACACCTGCGCAAACGCCTCCAATTTTTTGATCTCTACCACTTCTCATAAATTTTTTTGCCATATTTTATTCTCCTATATTTTTACTAATCTCTCCAGTAATCTCGGATGCTAGACAACTGCTTTTTAGAAGCCTTTAATATTCGTTTAGACTCTTTAACCGGAGCTGAAACAGCCTGCTGAGGTAGGTACAAAATAGTTTTTAAGAATCGCTGTGTCATAGGCTCATCTCCACGTAGTTCCTGCTCAAATTTATTTGAAATCATCGCATCGAGATAAAACTCATGAACTCGCTTCCCAAAATTCTCAGCCGAAATCTCATACAACTTATCCGCCAACTTTTGTTCAGACATATCCGGAGTAGCTATCAAGGCTTCGAGGATAGCGCCCGCAAGCTCTCGTTCTCCATAATAAAGTGTTCCAAACATTTTGTCACTGATCAGATTATCCAGATAAGGATTGCCATGAGCGATAACAGGCGTTCCACTGGCTAGACTCTCTAGATAAGTCAAGCCTTGGGTTTCACTAGTGGATGCAGAGATAAAGAAATCAGCCGCTTTATAGTATAAGGCTGTCTCACTTGGAGCAATCATACCAGTAAAAATCACATGATCTTGAATTTGCAACTGGACGGCTTGTTCTTTCAGACTGTCCAAATAAGGACCGTCACCAGCAACAACCAGCTTCACCTTGTCTTCTTCTTTCAAAACCTGCGCAAAAGCGACTAGGACCGCTTGGATATTCTTCTCAAAGGAGATACGAGAAAGACTCAGTAACATTTTCTCGCCTTCCTGAATGCCTAACCTAGAACGAAGTTCTTTCAAGTTTTCCTCTTTGATCTCAGGTCGTTCAAACTTAGCCAACTCAATTCCAGTTGGGATGACACGCTTTTCAACCTTGACTTTGTATTTAGATAAAAGGTCACGAACAATCTCACTAGGGCAAATCACGCCATCTACATCATGAAGGAAGCCACGCACCAAATATTTTACCATACTCGGACGAATTAGCAACCCCTTAGCAATGTAATGCACATAGTCTTCATACTGGGTATGGTAGGTATGAATAACTGGAATTTTCAATTCTCTTGCAATCCAAATCCCAAGCAAACCTAGTGAAAACTCTGTTTGGGTATGAATGATATCCAGCTGATACTGTTTGGCAATTTCAAGCGCCTTTGTAAAACCACGATAGGCAAATCGTCGATCTTTAAATGCAAAGAAAGGGACACTCGGAATTCGAATGATTTGCCAATCCTCGTAGCGGTTCACGTCTTTATCTGTGGTTGTAAAGATAAAAACTGCATGTCCTTGCTTTTCAAGCTCTGTCTTCAAGGTTCGAATACTGGTCGCAACCCCAGAAACCTGAGGGAAATAGGTGTCAGTAAATAAACCAATTCGCATAGATTACCTCACTTCTTGCCTAGAGCTGCCTGCTCCTGATAGAACTTCAACCAGATTTCCAACAAATGCTCCTCAGAGTACTCTTTGGAGATCTCACGCGCTTTTTCTTTCAAGTCTTTTAAGGCTTCCTGGTCATTCTTGTATTCTAGGATTGCTTCTCTCATCTCAGAAACATCACTTGTCGCACGATAATTCCCTTCGAGAATGACCTTGTATAGATCTAAATCCCTCAACATAATCGGCGCTTCACAACTTGCTGCCTCTAAGATAGTCATTGGGAATAGTTCGTTGTAACTTGGTAGCAAGAACAAATCAGCCAAAGCGTAGAGCTCTCGCATTCGCTCTGGAGGAACAATACCTGGGAAAATTAGATTTTTAGGTGGATTCTCCATGATTTTTTTATAGCGTTCATAACCGTCTGTCATCCCACCAAATGAAAAACCACCCGCCCAGATAAAAGTAATTTCTGGCAATTCCTTCGCAAGGCGAATAAAGTCATCAATTCCTTTACGTTTCTGAACCTGACCTGCACCGACAACAACAAACTGATCTTCGGCTAAATCCATTTCCTGACGAAGTTTAGCTACTTGGTCAGCTGGCAGTGGATGCCATTTTTCCTTATTTACAAAGTTTGGAATGTAAGTTACTTTTTCACGAGGAATACCAGCTGCCACCAAATCCTCGATAAACATGGGGTTGACCACCACCAAGTGTTCCATTCGGTTGTAAAATGAAAAAACATAGCGTTTGATGATTCCCTTTAAGAAAAATGGAATTTTCAGACTTCCCTCAAGCGTGTCAGGCAAAAAATGCACATAGCCAATTTTTCTCCCAGATCGCTTCTTTTGGAATGTAGATAAATAATAAGGGAAATCAATGGTATGAAAGTGGGTTACATCAGCCTCAACAGGAAGGTTTTCCGTAACAATTAACTGATCTTGGGCATCACGATGTAGGAGACGTACCAACTCACGGTAGGCTCCTGATACTCCTTGACCAGCCACTTTTTCACTTGAACTTAGCATATTGACACGCAATTTTTCGTTTTCCATACCATTCATTATACCATTTTATTTCCAGAAAATCAGCAAAAGAAAGAAGAGACAAGAGGAAAAAGAGGAATTTACCCTATTTTCCAATCGTCTCTCGAATTTTTCTTAGTCTTTATTTAATTCCTAGGGCGATACGTGCGTATCGGCTCATTTTTTCAACCGTCCAGGCTGGATACCAGACCAATTTAACCTCGGTATTGGTTACCTCAGGCACATCTGTCATCGCATCGTGTATCTGGTCTGTCAAAAGGTCAGCCAGTGGACAGCCCATGGTTGTCAAGGTCATATCAATTTCAGTGTGACCTGTCTCACCATCAAAACGAATTTCATAAATCAAACCTAGGTTGACAATATCAATCCCCAACTCAGGGTCGATAACTTCTTCCAAGGCATTTAAAATGCGTGTTTTGATCGTTTCAATTTGCTCTTCTGTATAAGCCATGTTATTCCTCACTCTTAGTCTTCGATAAAATCACGAAGGGGTTTGCTGCGACTTGGTTGACGCAATTTTCTCAAAGCCTTGGCCTCGATCTGACGGATACGCTCACGAGTCACGTTAAAGACTTTACCAACATCTTCAAGAGTACGCATTTTTCCATCGTCCAAACCAAAACGAAGACGCAGAACGTTTTCTTCACGGTCTGTGAGAGTATCCAAAACCTCATCCAACTGCTCACGCAAAACGATACGAGTTGTGTAGTCTACTGGATTTTCAATCACTTCGTCTTCAATAAAGTCCCCAAGATGGCTATCGTCTTCTTCACCAATCGGTGTTTCAAGTGATACTGGCTCTTGGGCGATTTTCAAGATTTCACGCACCTTGTCAGGTGTCATATCCATACGTTCGGCGATCTGTTCAGGTGTTGGATCTTGACCCAATTCTTGAAGGAGATTCCGCTGTTCACGGACAAGTTTGTTAATGGTTTCAACCATGTGAACAGGAATACGAATGGTACGCGCCTGATCAGCGATGGCACGAGTGATCGCCTGACGAATCCACCAAGTTGCATAAGTTGAAAACTTAAAACCTTTTGAATAGTCAAACTTGTCCACGGCCTTCATCAAGCCCATATTTCCTTCTTGGATCAAATCAAGAAACTGCATACCACGACCTACGTATCGCTTAGCAATCGAAACCACCAAACGAAGGTTGGCTTCTGCAAGACGCTGTTTTGCTTCGATGTCACCAGCTTCAACAGCTAGAGCCAATTCTTTTTCTTCTTCGTTGGTCAAGAGAGGAACAACCCCAATTTCCTTCAAATACATACGGACTGGGTCATTAACCTTGGCAGAAGTTGAGCCAATCAAGTCCTCATCACTGAGTTCTGGTTCTTCTTCTGCACTAAGAACACGCGCACTTGGATTTCCTTCGTTATCTGTGATAGAAATTCCAGCATCCTGAATCCGTTGCAAAAGGTCTTCAATGCCGTCTGCATCCAGGGTAAAAGGAATAACCAGACTTGAATTGATTTCATCATCTGTTGCTGTTCCTGTTTTTTTGTGGTTACGGATAAAGTCTGCTACTTGCACATCAAATGTCGTTACTTCTTTTTGTTTTGTTGCCATTATTACTCCATTCTTCTCTTTTGGGAAATCAATCGTTGCAATTCTTCCAAGGCTGTGTCTGTATCTCCTACATGACTAGCTTCCTGCACTTTCTTTTTAATCCTTAAATTGTCCTTGCTGAGGAGGGCACGGTTACGAGTCGCTTCGACTTCAGAAAGTTCTTGAGGCGACATCTCAGTTGGCAAATCTAGACCAAGAACATGGTACCAGGCATTTTCAACCTCAGGAGTCTGATGAGACAGTTCCTCTGATCCGATTTCTCCCTCTACACTTAATAATTCGTAAAGAATCTGAAATTCTGGGGTATCAAAGAAAAAATCTTCTCTTAAGCGGTAGTCATTTAGAACAACTGGATTCTCAGCCATTCTATAAAGGAGATGAGCCTCCGCTCTCATAACTGCTGTCAGTTGCCGCGTCACAGGCAAACTAATCGCTACTGGCCTAGGATTCTCCTTGACCCTCTCCTGCCTTTGAACAATCCGACTTTCATTTACAATCTGCTCCACCTGTTGGTAATCAAAGGAAGGTAGATTATCCGCCAGAATGTGGGTATAAGAATTCTGGGCAGTGATAGACTTTTCTTTGGCGATTAGGGGCGCAATCTTTTCAATGAACTCGATTTGCGCTTGCAAGTTATCACTATTTTCTGGCTTAAGCTGGTGAATATAGAACTCTATAGGACTAATCCGAGTCTTGGTTAAAAGGTAGGCCAGGTCTTCAGCAGAATTCTTTTGCAAATACTCATCTGGGTCCATGGCATCAGGTACTCGAACAACCTCCACTGAGAAGTCTTTTAACTCATCTAGTGCCTTGGCTGTTGCTGCCTGCCCTGCCTTGTCGCCATCATAGCTGAGAACAATTTTTTTAGTAAAGCGTTTGAGGTGGTCAACATGCTCCTTGCTTAAGGCTGTTCCCATGGAAGCTACAGCATTTTCTATACCAGCACGGTAGGCTGCGATCACATCCATGAAGCCTTCCATCAGGTAGAGTTCTGTAATCTTACCTGTTCCCTTTTTTGCCCTGTCCAAATGATACAATTCGTAACTCTTGTTAAAAATTGCAGTCGAGCGACTATTTTTGTACTTAGCAGTCTGAGTATCAGTTTCTTGCCAGACACGACCAGAAAAGGCAATAACCTGCCCCTTGTCATTGGTTAAAGGAAAGATGATACGTCCAAAAAAAGTATCATAAAATTGATTGCCATCTGACAGATAAAACAAGCCAGAATCCAATAATTCCTTTTCCTCAAACTTGCCAGATAAACGTTGGTAGAGATAGGTTCTCTCTGCTGGAGCTAGTCCAATCTGGAAATGCTTCAGAACATCATCCGTCAATCCACGTTTGTAGAGATAAGCCCTTGCTTCTTCTCCCATCTTGGTCGTCATGAGGATTGCATGGTAAAAACGGGCAGCTTCTTCATGCATATCATATAGAGCTTGATGAGGGGAAGCCTGTTGAGGACGAGACTGTACAGGCATAGCTAGTTGAATACCGACGCGCTCTCCTAAGAGCTGAACGGCTTCCATGAAGGATACACCTTGGTATTCTTCGATGAACTTAAAGACATCTCCTGAGCGCCCACATCCAAAACAGTGATAAAACTGCTTGTCTTCCACAACGTTGAAAGAGGGGGTCTTTTCACCATGAAAAGGACAGAGCCCTAAATAGTTCCGTCCAGCCTTCTGTAAAGAAATCACATCACCTATGACTTCCACAATGTTGGCATTGTTTTTGATTTCTTCAATGACTTGCTTGTCAACCATACACAATACCTCCATTTTATCATAGTTTCACGTTATCTAGTATAGCTTATTTCTGAAAAAAAGTAAACCATTTCATACCTTTTGCATACTTCTATTTCATAAGTTTCCAGCTATCATGAAAAACTGAATCATCTGAGCAAATCATTCTAATATTTGAAAGAAAAATAGAAGAAATAAAATCCTATTTCACTTGATCTTCGAAATTATTTTTCAATATTCTGCTAATATACTGACCATCTTTTCTACTAATACAAACCGTTGCAAAAGTCATCGGTGCTATATAAACTTCTCTTCTATATGACGGGTCGGTCAATACAGGCATAGAATAATAGGCATTCTTTTTATTTTTAAGGTCAATAAACCATTTACCTCCTAAATGCTTACGGAAGGTTTCACCGATATAAACGGTCAAACAATCCAACATCTTTCGGTCTGCTATCAAAGCATGGTGATCATCGTAGTGAGCCAAGATCTACTGTTTTTATGCTCCTTCTGTATCATCCCATTTATCTACGATCTCTCTCTCGCAATCCTGAAAACTTGCTAGATCTGGGAAATCTTTTTCCTTCATATAATCTAGCAAGAATTCCGCTACACTACTAAAGACAAAGCTTCTTTCATTACACTTAAACGTACTCAATTGTTTTTCAAATGTTTCTCTAGTAGAAACTTTTGCACGATACTCTTTAAAGTCAATAGTTGATAATTGATAAATCTCCCGACTAAGTAAGAGATGATAGAGTTTAATCCATTCAATATCCTGTTCACTAAAGGCTTGTCCAAAATTTAAATGATCTTTGTGATTTTCACAAACAGCCTTAAAAGTTTTACCAGCCTTCGTCTTTTTTTCATCTAATTTAAAATGATAAAAAACTACTTTATCAGAAGTCTTTTTCTGATAGAGCTTGAGAGCCTCTACCATTGGATAGCTGATGTACAACTTCCCTGCTCCTGTTTCATTTGAAAATTCATTTATCATCGCCGAAACTTCTCTCATATTCTGATCAAAGTCTAATTCAGATCTAGAACTGTGATGATGGCCATCCAAATCAAAAAACAAATAAATTTCCGAAACTTCTCTACGAGATAAGTTGACAATGTCATTTTGTTCATCTTTTTCTTTCTCACTTTCTAACTCAAGAATGTAAGAAAATAGGTCAACATCATCTGCTTCATTTGCAAATGATTCTTTATACTCTGTGTAATGACGATAGAGAGAATAGATATTTGTTTCATAAGGATAGATCTGTGATGCTTCAATCCCGATTGATTTAGCTATTTCTGATAAAAGTTTTGGTTCAGCTATCTTTCCTTCAACTACAAATACAATCCTGTTCTTACTCATCAAAAGCACCTGCATTATACATCTTTTCCAAATTATGAGCTATCCGTAATTCTTTCACGGTTAGAGAAGACAATTCCTTAATCTGGTTGTTCTGTACGATAAAATAACAATCCGGTCGCAACAAATCATTCGACATGATGGTTGTATTGTGAGTTGTAAACACGGATTGAACTTCTCCATTTCTGATTTTTTTCAAAATGGTTTCTGAAACTTCATTATGGTAATAGGCATCAAATTCATCAACAACCAAAAAGGTGATATCACTAAGTTGAATCATCCAATAGAAGAAAACCATGATCACTTTGGTCCCATGTGATGCCACACTATAGATATTAACTGTACGGTTTTTGAAACGAACCATAATAACAGAATTCCCCTCAGAATCTTCCCCTCGTTCCAATGAATAGTTGATATCAAATTCATGCAAAAAATGTTCTAATTCTTCTAATTTACCTGCATCCACAATCGCTGATGCGATATAACCTTGACTTGATTTAAATCCCTGATAAAAATTTCCCTCTGATGTTCCCGAACCAAAGAATAACATCCCTTCAACAAATCCTTTAAACTTCAAAAAAATACAGTTTGTTACATCTGATAGTTCTAAATTTGTGTTATTAAATATGTATTTCACAAAAGATAAGGAGAGATCTCTCGTTTTTGTATTTAAATTTTCTGCGCCAACCAATTGGACTTCACGCCTACCTGCCTGAAAATCTTCAAAGATAACGCAGTTGTCATTGATATAGACTTCCTCATCAAATACCTCTGTCATATTTTTCTTTTTATAGTGATAAACGACTCGGTCTTGATCAAACTTAAATTCATAAGAAAATACAGCAAAATCATCCGTACTATCAAAATTTATATATTGATTGTAGTGATTTTCTTGTTTTGTAAAATCGGTTAAATGAGTAGTAATGTCCATCACCGCATAGGTCAAATTAGATTTTCCTGATCCATTTTTCCCATAAAGAACAGAATTTTTCACAATTCCATTTTTGATACTTTCAGAATTAAAATTATATTTACCGGCAGATAAATCCCAAACAAATTCATTTTTAAAATTTTTGAAATTTTTCACCGAAAAACGTTGTAACATGACAAATCTCCTTAATCGTATTTTTTTTACGGTTGATTTATTATAGCACCTTTCCACCTGTTTTCCAAGTCAAAAGAAAGAAATTATGAAGAGATCCCCAATTATTCTAGTTTCTTGACCCACTTGGCCACCGTCATATGGCACAATCCATCAGTTTAGCACATTTTTTAAGTAAGGAGATTTATCCATTACAATATCTCTCAAGACTATCTCTAGCCTCATCAGATATTTCCAAACTTCTTATACAAAACTAAACTTCCTTATCTTTTGCAATTTGAATGCCTTCTTGTTGGCGTTTTCGGATATTCTAGGGCACTACTTGTGCTACAAAACTAAGAATTTGAAGTAGCAGAGCCGATGAGAACTTCCCTGTTAGACCATTGACCTGCTCCTTCGTGTTGAGTAAGGGAAGATCAAAAACAATAATTTCTATTTCTTTTTTACAGTTAGGATGAGCTAGTGTTCAATAATTTCTTCACAGTTGCGTCCCAAGCAATCATTTGATTTGATGTATAGCTCATCCACACCCCATAACTATCTCGCCAAACGCCAGTATCTCTTCCGAGCAAAATTTTTTCCTGATTTCTTATCTGTAATAATCTTCTCACACCCTAATTTTTCCAAGGCTTGCAACTAACTCCTAAGCCAACTTTCATCCCTTTGTCGAAATCTTCGTATACCCATATTTCATGATTGACCTCCAAAAATAATGATATGGATTATTAGCAGAAAAAATCTAGGAGTTTGAAGAAGTAAACGTGATGAGCGATTTTAATTTTTTCATCAGAATGTGAAAATAAAAATGCCTTATAGTTGGAGTGAAAATTAGTGTAGGATATGAACCTAGCTATGGAAAACATAGCCACTGATTTTGTTGACAACTAGTAATACAAAAAAACTTAGAAGTAAAAATTTCACTTCTAAGTTTATTCTCTCAATTATTTAAAATCAATTACTCAAAAAGTTGATAGTAGTCTGAAATTTTCATCTTAGCTTTTTCTTCTTTATTGAGATCTTGGATGATACGGCCTTCCTTCATGACTATCAGACGATTTCCATACTTCAGTGCATCCTCCATATGGTGGGTAATCATCAAGGCTGTCAGATGATCCTTGCTGACAAAGTCATCTGTTAACTCCATCAAAGCAACACTGGTCTTTGGGTCGAGAGCTGCTGTGTGTTCATCCAACAAGAGCAACTCTGGTCTCTTCAAGGTTGCCATCAAGAGACTCAAGGCCTGGCGCTGGCCACCTGAAAGAAATTCAATCGGAGTATCTAGATGCTTTTCAAGGCCATTTCCCACTTTTTCAATGGTGGCTTGAAATTCTTCTCTATGGCTTGAAAGTCTCCTAGGAAGGAGTCCTCTCTTCTCACCACGAAACTTGGCAATCAAGAGATTTTCCGCCACTGTCATACGGGGAGCCGTACCCATTTTAGGATCCTGAAAAACACGAGACAAGTACTTAGCCCGCTTTTCAGGTGAAAAATGCGTCACATCCTCGCCCATGATACGGATACTTCCGCTTGTTAAAGGTAAGGTACCCGCAATAGTGTTAAAAAGCGTTGACTTCCCAGCTCCATTTCCACCTAGGATGGTAATGAAGTCATGTTCGAAAATTTCAAGAGAAACATCATTCAGAATGATTTTTTCCTCGTCAAAGCCATTCGTGATGACTTTGGTGGCATTTTTTAATTCTACAATTGCTGTCATTTGCTAAACTTGACTCCTTTCAGGTATTTACTTTTGAAGGTTGGAATCATGAGGCAAACTGCCAAAATCAAGGCGCTGTACAAACGAAGATAACTTGTATTAAACCCAAGAGCAATCACTCCCCAGACGAGGAACTGATAAGCAATAGAGCCTACAACGATGGTCATGAGTCGCTCTGCCAAGGTCAAACTCTTGAACAAAACCTCACCAATAATCAAGCTAGCAAGCCCTACGACAATCACACCGATTCCTCGAGAAACATCTGCATATCCTTCTTGTTGAGCAATTAAGGCCCCTGCAAGCGCGATAATCCCATTTGAGAGAACCAAGCCCATGAGTTCCATACGTCCCGTATTGATACCAAAGCTACGAGCCATATCAGGATTATCACCTGTAGCGATGTAGGCTTGACCTAATTTAGTATCAAGGAAAAAGAGCATAAGGCCAATAACAAGAGCTACAAAGATTAGTCCAGTCAGGAGTTGGTTAAGGTCCGAATCAAAAGGTAAGACATCCTGAATTTGCTTTGTTCCAAGAAGCCCCAGATTGGCACGTCCCATGATCATAAGCATGATGGAATGGCAGGAAGTCATGACCAAAATTCCTGATAAGAGGGTTGGAATGTTTCCTTTGGTATATAAGAGTCCCGTCGCCATTCCAGCTAGACAACCCGCACCTACTGCAGCTAAGGTCGCTAAAAATGGATTGACTCCCTGTGTTATCAAGGTTACAGCTACTGCTCCCCCTAGAGGAAAAGAACCTTCAGTAGTCATATCAGGGAAATTCAAAATTCGAAAAGTCATAAAGATTCCCAAACCTAGAATCGCCCAGACCATTCCCTGAGAAATAATGGATACTATCATAATCTTTCACTCATTTCTTTCTTTAGTAAAAATGGGAGGAGATGTCCCCAACTCCTCCTTTATCTTTATTCAATCACTTGTCCTGCTTCTTTTAGAACAGACTCAGGAATGGTTATACCAAGTTCCTGCGCTAGTTTTTTGTTAATCACTGACTTACCAGTTGAGAAGACATTAACTGGAGTATCAGCTGGTTTTTCACCTTTCAAAACTTTGGCAATCATCTTACCAGTAGCCACTCCAAGATCGTGTTGGTCAACTACTACAGATGCTAATCCACCTGCTTCTACCATGGCAGTTGCGCTTGGGTAGATTGGTTTTTTAGCTGTTTGGTTGCTTGATACAACTGTTGAGAATGCGGATGCAATGGTGTTGTCAATTGGAACCCAAATCGCATCGACCTTGCTGGTCATAACATTGACTGTTGAAGCAATTTCATTGGTTGATGGAACGGCAAAGGTTTCGACTGTCAAACCTGCTTTTTCAGCATAAGCCTTGAATTCTTCTACCTGTGTTTTTGAGTTATCTTCGCTACTTGAGTAAAGAGCGCCGATTGTTTTGACATTTGGTGTCAAAGTTTTAATCAATTCCACTTGCTGTTCAGCTGGGTTATGATCTGACACCCCTGTGATGTTGCCACCTGGTTTTTTCAAATCTTTGACCAAGTTAGCACCGATTGGGTCTGTAATAGCAGCCATGATAACAGGTAGGTCTTTTGTAGCACTAGCGAGTCCTTGAGCAGCTGGTGTCGCAATCCCAACAACAACATCGTTTCCATTTGCTACCAATTGTTTACTCATGGTTGCAACCTTGCTCTGATCCCCTTCAGAGTTCATAAAGTCGATTTTCACTTGGTCACCTTTATAGCCTTCTTCAGCTAATCCATCTTGAATCCCTTGGTAAATCAAGTCCAAGGATGGGTGACTAACAAATTGAAGGACACCAACCTTAGCAACTTTTTGCTCCACCTTAGCTGCTGGCTTGTTCATAGATGAATAGATCAAACTAGCTACTACCAATACTGCTAATCCAGCGATAATTCCAATTAAACGTTTATTTTTCATATTTTTTCTCCTTTTAAATCACTTGTATAATGCTCTTTTAAACAAAACAAGCGACGCCATCGTTTAAATTCCATCATCATCCTCCTAATAGAAAAAGTCCTCACACAAAAAACTTGTGTGAGGACGTCGATGCGCGGTGCCACCTCAATTATAGGGACTATCCCTATCGCTCTTTCTCGCATTCACGAGTTGCACTGTAAGGTGTGCTCACCGAATTTTTATGATTTCAAATTCCTAAGAACATTCAGCCCAATTTCATCAATTTCATCTATCTGCTTTCACCAACCACAGACTCTCTAAAAAATGAGCATGATTACTTTCTGAATGTTTAAATTATATCATTTTTCAACTACTTGTCAAGCTTATTTTTAGAATTCTTTAAACAATTCAAAAACTTCCCCTAGAAAAAGAGGAAGTTTAGAAAATATCAGCCTGAATTACGCAGACCAGTTGCAATTCCATTAATGGTTGTATGGATCAATCTTTCTTCGTCTGCCGACAATTCACCACGACGTTGACGTTTGATTAACTCCAACTGGATGTAGTTAAGGATATTAAAATAAGGCATACGATAGTTTAGACTGTCTTTTAGGTAAGAGTTTTCTGCCAAGAGTTCGTCATAACCTTCGATAGCTAAAATAACGTTCTTGGTCAACTGCCATTCATCTAAAATAGTGTAATAGATAGCCTGCACTTCTTCATCTTCACAGAGCTTGGCATATTCAAAAGCAATGTTCATATTAGACTTAGATAAGACCATGTCCACATTAGAGAGCAGGGATTGGAAGAAAGGCCAGTTTTGGTACATGTCACGGAGGATCTCAATATTATCAGGATTCTGATCAATAAACTCTTTGAAGCTTGAACCCACGCCATACCATCCAGGAAACATGACACGACTTTGTGACCATGAGAAGACCCAAGGGATAGCACGCAAACCGCCGATTTCAGTGATTGTCTTACGAGCAGCTGGACGCGAACCGATGTTGAAGCTTGAAATAGCTTTGATTGGGCTTGATTCAAAGAAATAGTCATAGAAATGTTCATTTCCAAAGACCAAATCACGGTAGATATCGTAGCTGCGGTCCACTACTTGATCCATGATAGCTTCATAACGATTTGATGTGTTAGTATCACTCTTCTTCTTGGTAATCATACGGTTAATGGCTGCAGAAACCAACATTTCAAGGTTATAATAGGCAGCGTCTTTGTTTCCGTATTTGTTTCCAATCACTTCTCCTTGCTCAGTCAGACGGATGCGATCCTTAATAGACTTGAGTGGTTGGGATGTGATAGCTTCATAAGTTGGTCCACCACCACGACCCACAGTACCACCACGACCGTGGAAGAAGGTAACTTTAACACCAAATTCGTCACCGATAGCAGTCAGTTGCTGTTGAGCTTTATAGAGAGTCCAACATGATGACAGGTAACCACCGTCCTTGTTACTATCAGAGTAGCCAAGCATGATTTCTTGGTAGTTGTCTTTTGAAGCAATCCATTTTTTAGCCAAAGGAAGAGAGAAATATCTTCTCATGGTTTCTTCTGAGTGATCCAAATCTTCAATCGTTTCAAAGAGGGGAACAATCTGAACGCGGGCTTTTTGGGCATCCACCAAGCCGACTTCCTTAAGCATAATGGCTAGCTCTAACATATCGGATACACTGGTTGCGTGAGAAATGATGGTTTGACGAATAACATTTTCACCTAGTTTGTCCTTCAACTTGCGCGCAGCTTTAAAGATAGATAGTTCTTTTTCAAGCAGTTCTGACTTTTCAGCATGAGTCGCTGAGAGGATACGAGGATCTTCTTCCAACTCTTTTAAGAGGAGGGTACATTTTTCATCTTCAGAAAGGTCACTATAGTGGTTGTTGATCCCTGCGGATGCTAACAATTCTGCCACACAAGCTTCATGAACACTAGAGTCCTGGCGCATATCAATAGAGGCAAGATAGAAGCCAAAGATTTCAACTGCCTGCATCAACTCAACAAATTCTCCTGAAATCAGGTATTCACCTTTGTTCTCTAATAGAGAATCTCGGATGGCTAACAAGTCTTGGTAGAATTCATCTGCAGTGGCATATCTTGGATGAACATCCTTATCTTCGATAAGATAGGTCTTGGTTGCCTGCATCTTAGCTTGGATGTCAAAGAGGGCACGACGATAGAGTTCTTTTTCACGATAAATGGAATTATCTTGAGACTTCAGCGCCATCTCACGAACCTTGTCACTGACATTCACGATGCTGGTTGAAAGTGAAAATTCACGATAAAGATTGTAAATCTTCTCATCGTAGTAGTTCATGATGACTTCGCACTGAGTCAAGGCTGATTTGTTTAGGGTTTCCGCTGTTACGAAAGGATTTCCATCACGGTCTCCTCCGATCCACATCCCCATTGTAATCGGTTTTGGATGTTGGAGCTTGATACCTTGTTCCTTAGCTAGTTTCTTATACTCAGCCGTCAAACGTGGAACAGCATTCAGGAAAGAACTTTGGTAGTACTCCATCACGTTGGTGATTTCGTTGGTTACCTTCAATTTCTTCTCGCGAATCATGTCCGTTTGCATGATAATTTCAATGTAACGACGGAGATCTGTGTGCCACTTTTCTTTGTTAATCAAGCCGAGTTTGACATCACGGTACTTACGTAGGAGAGTGTGGATATGATTGGTCAAATCCAGCATACTCTTGCGTTGTACTTGCGTTGGATGGGCGGTCAAAACTGGAACTACATTCAGCTGCTCCAAAATTGCAGCCGCATTTTCTTTTTCAGCCACCATCTTAATGGTTGTTGACAGTTTTCCTAGATAGTCTTGGTCCACATTATTTTGGTGATTGATCTCATAAGCCAAATCCACATCTTCAGAGATATTGATCAAGAGTGGAAGGATTGAGAAATAGCGAGAAATATAGATCATTTCCTCGTTTGAAAGGCTGGTCACCAATTTATTGAGTCCTTGATAGTTTTCGCTTGTAGACAAATCCTTCAACTGCATGATTTTATCAAAAGTCTCTGGCGCAAGCATATTTTTAGTGATGTCTTCTAACAGCTCAGTCAAAATCAAGACTTCTTCTTGGACGACTGCTTTATTACTATAGTTTTCTAATTTTTGAAGTGACATAAACTTTCCTTTCCATACAATCCTTACAGAGTAGCAGAAGGCTGACTTTCATATTCTCTGATAAGTTTGGCACGTTTTTCGCTGGCATCGATATTTAGTACAAAGGCAATGGCTACAGATAAGACCAGAAGACTATTCCCCCCTTGTGAAAGGAAGGGGAAGGTTACCCCTGTAGAAGGAATCAACCCTGAAATTCCACCGATATTGACAAAGACCTGAACCAGAATCATCCCCCCGACACCGATAGCAACCATAGAGTTAAAGGGATCCTTCGCTCGAATACCAACCAAGATGATTCGCAAAATCAAGAAGAAGAGAAGTGCCAAAATCATACCCGCTCCTACAAATCCAAATTCCTCGATGACAATCGAAAAGACGAAATCCGTATGGGCTTCTGGCAAATAACCACGTTTTTCGATAGAATTTCCTAGTCCAAGTCCAAACCAGCCACCATTCACCATGGCATAGTAAGAATTTGCAAGCTGGTGTCCAGCGCCTGCCAAGTCATTAAAAGGATTAAAGAAGGCACTGAAACGTTTAGCAACGTAACCAAATACCGGAATTTGAGAAAACTTCTCAACGCCAACAAGACGAATGACAGACAAGACTAAAATGGAACTTCCTGCTAAGAGAGTTAGAATAGTCGAGAACCAACGATAGGCAATTCCACTGACAGTGTACATAAGCAGCGACACCAAGACCAGAATGGTCGCATTTCCCAAGTCAGGGAAAATTCCCAGACTACCAATCAAAACCAGTAAAACGAAACGCCAGTCGTTAAAAGCTCGAGGCAACCACTGATTCTGAGTCAAGACTTGGAAATCGTAAACAGCTATCTCATCTTGCTGTTTTGAGAATCGATGGGCTAGGTACCAAATAATGATAATCTTAAGATACTCTGCAGGCTGAATCGTTACAGGTCCTACAGAAATCCAACCGTAGGCACCATTGACTGGGGTTCCAATTAGCCGAGCCAAAGCTAGGAGAATCATCTCTACAAACATAACGATAAAAATCAAGCGTTCATTTCTTAAAAAACCAAGTTTCAGTTTATAAATTAAGGCAATCAAAACCAAACTAACTACCCAAAACATTCCTTGGTTCCGAGCTAACTGAAGAGCGCTTTTCCCTTCTTGGATCAAGGTAGCACTCGTCGTTGAGTAAACAACAATTAGACCCAAAATCGATAAAAGGAGGTAAGGAATCAAAATGGAATAGTTCAATAGGTGCCTTTTACTAATTTTCATATGTCACCACTCTAATAGAAACAGAGAAAACTGTTCCTAATTCCGTTTTATTTTCTAGTTTTGATTGCTATTATACCATTTTTTCAGAAAGAAAAAAACTCTTATCCTCCAATCCTTCGAATTTTGCTATTTGGCCGAAACTGATCACAAAAAAATACAAACTTCAAGACAAAGTTTGTATTTTCTTTTTTATTCTGCTGATGAGCTGCTGCTTGAGTTTGAGTCTGCACCACCAACGTATTGGGCAAAGATATTTTGGAAAACAGGATCTTTCACTTTAATATTTGCAGCTTGGAATTCTTTTCCGATAACACTTTGAACAAAGGAAGAATCGTTTTGTTTCTGAGCCAGGATGACCGTTTTCAATTTTTCTTTGTAGTCATCTAGGTTTGATGATTTTTCTGTTTTCTTGGTTAGCTTAATAATGTAGTATTGGGTACTGTAGGCTTGTGTTCCAGTCGCTGTGATAACATCAGAGACACCATTCACATCCAAGGCAAAGGCCGCCTTCTTGACTTGTTCTGGAAGTTCTGTTGAAGCAGAGTCAAAAGTGATTTCGCCACCATTTTCTTTTGTCTTGTCATCATTTGAGTTGTCTTTTGCCAACTGAGCAAAATCAGCTCCTTCAGCTTTTGCTTTTTCAAGCACTTCTTTGGCCTTGTCTTCATTATCCATACGGATGATCTGAGCTGTTACATCTGGTGTATAAGACTCAAAAGCTTTTTGGTAAGCTTCGTCTGTCAATTCGTTTTCTGCTGCTTTTTTAACTGCCAATTCGACCAACTTACTTGTGCGAATTTGAGCTTTACGAGTCTCAGGAGTCATACCCGCACGTGAAAGAACATTTTGATAACTGTCACCGTATTTCTTCTGCTCTTCAGCAACAGCATCATCCACTTCTTTATCAGTTACTTCTGACCCATATTGTTTTTCAAAAACTTTTTCAATGGCCATATTAAGCAAAACTTGTTGTGCAGCTGGGTTATTTTTGACTTGTTCATAAAATTGGTGCTCAGTGACGACATCACCCTTCATGCTGATGAGGTCAGCCCCTTCAGAACTTTTTGAACAAGCAGCCAAAGTCGCTACAGATAATAAGGTAATGGCTCCTGCCAATAGTTTTTTCTTCATGTTTACTCCTTTTATGGTAAGTTACCTTCTCTATTTTACTAAATTGTCTTAAATTTTTCTAAAAATCATTCACTCTCAGGAAGCTGCACATCTGCTACATTCTTTCTCAGCATGAGAATGCCGTCCCCAAGTGGAACTAGAGTCGCTGTTAGACCTGGATTGTCTAAAGTTGCGTCGAAAAGTCTTTGCAAACCTCGGTAAATGGTTCTCTGGCCCCGGCGAACTTCCATGATATCCTTGGCAACATCTCCTCCTTGGAAAATATCATCAAAGACCACCACTCCACCGACTTCCAAGTGTTTGAGGATTTCTGGTAGAAAGACGATATACTTGGACTTGGCCGAATCCATAAAGACAAAGTCATAAGTTTCTGTCAGACTAGACAAAACATCAACTGCGTCTCCCTCTAAGAGGGTGATTTGCTTACGTCTATCAAACTGGGCAAAGTTTTCCTTGGCAAAACCAATCATCTCAGGATTACGGTCAATCGTTGTAATCTTAGCATCTGGCGCATGCTCTGCCATCAAGAGTGCTGAAAAACCGATAGCTGTCCCAATCTCCAAAATGTTCTTAGGTTGCATAGTTTCCATGAGAAAACGGAAGTAGGCAACTGTTTCATGAGGAATGATGGGAATATTTTCCTTACGAGCAAAAGTCTCCAATTCTTTCAAGGAACCTGTCACCTGCTTTTGACGCTGGCGCATGAGTTCTACAATTTCTTCCTTTACGACGGGACGACGCATATTGTGATTGGCATTTTTACTATAAGACTCTACCATCTTAAGCTAGTCCCAATTTTTCAACAAGGGCTTCAAACTCGTTCAAGCGACGTTCAAAGACTGCAAAGGCATCGTTGAGATAGTCTTCTTTTTCCATATCCACTCCCGCTTTTCTCATGACATTGAGCGGATAGTCTGACTTACCTGCCTTGAGGTAGTCGATATAGCGGTCACGATCTTCTTGACTTCCATGGACAATCTTCTCAGCCAAGGCTGAAGCAGCTGCAAAACCAGTTGAATACTGATACACATAGTAGTTATAGTAGAAGTGAGGAATGCGTGCCCACTCGTATTGGATCTGAGGATTGTCTTCCTTGCTGAGTCCATAGTACTCTTGGTTCAAGTCAGCGTAGAGCTTATTGAGGAAATCACTTGTCAAGACTTCTCCATTTTGGTCTGCTTGGTGGATGGCATGTTCAAACTCAGCGAATTGAGTTTGACGGAAGACTGTTCCACGGAAACCGTCTAGGAAGTTATTGAGAATAGCAAAGCGTGTTGCATCGTCTTCTACTTCTTCCAACAATTTCTCTGTCAAGGTATTTTCGTTAGTCGTTGAGGCAATCTCAGCCAAGAAGATAGAGTAATCTCCGTAAACATAAGGCTGCGTTTCACGAGTATAGCTGGAGTGCATACTGTGACCTGTTTCATGAACAAGGGTAAAGAGATTATCTAGATTGTCCTGCCAGTTAAGAAGCATAAAGGCATTGGTATCGTAAGAACCACCAGAGTAAGCCCCTGAACGCTTGCCTTGGTTTTCATAGACATCAATCCAACGCTCACTGAAAGCCTGTTTGACACGGCTCAAGTAGTCATCACCCAAGACTGCCAAGGCCTCTTCTGCCTTTTTCAAGGCTTCCTCATAAGTAAAGCTGTATTCTACTGAAGATAGTGGTGTGTAGACATCGTACATCTTGAGATCAGAAATACCCAAGATTTTTGAACGAAGCTCGAGGTAACGATGCAAGAGTGGCAAGTGCTTGCGAACTGCTGCCACTAGATTGTCATAGACACTTTCTGGAACAAAGTTGGCAGCAAGGGCTGCATGGCGAGCGCTCTTATAGTTGCGAACTTTGGCACGGTAGTTTTGCACCTTGACATTTGTCTGCAAGGTCTTAGCGTAAGTGTGTTGGAATTGCTCGTAAGTCGCATAGAGGGCTTCATAGGCACCACGACGCACTTCACGATTTTTAGATTCCATCAAACGAATGTAAGTGCCGTGTGAGAGTTGCACTTCCTTGCCTTCATCATCAAGGACATATGGGAAGGTGATATCCGCATTGTCCAAAATAGCGAAAGTTTCACTAGCAGCGCCAAAGATTTCTCCTGCTCCAGCAAGTAATTCTTCCTCACGTTGCGAAAGAACATGGTCTTTCTTTTGCAAGAGCTTATCAAAAAAGTGCTTGTAAACTTGGAGTTTTGGTTGAGCTTCTAGGAAGGCCACATACTGCCCCTCACTAATCTCCATAAACTCAGGTTCATAGAATGAAAAGGCTTGTTCTAACTGACTGTATAGGGTCATTGCCTTAGCATAGTACTCTTGATACTTGGCTTCACGCGTGTCCTGGTCATTTTTCATATGCGCATAGACATAAAGCTTTTCAACTTGGCGTTCCAAGTCAAGTGAGAATTCTGTAATCTCAAGCAAACTGTCGGCGCTGTCCAAGAGATGTCCCTCATACTGGACTGCTGTTTGTACTTTTTCAGTTAAGTCTTTCAAGGCTTCTTCCCAAGCTTGGTCTGTTGGGTAGATCGTTGAAAGATCCCATGTATCTTTTTCATTTATTTCATGTCGTTGTAATACCATAAGATTCCTCCATCCTTTCTATTTTACCACATTTTTTGAGAAATATAAGTGATAAAAGGCTGGTGGATAGAGCTTTTGGCGATTATTTTTCGGATTTTTTTGATAGTAAGCCTGAAAATTTCTATAATAGCTAGTCAAATCCGTTTCAATCTGCAAAAAATCTCCTGATTCTATTGGTCTGACTTGGGGATACCAGTCGTCCAGTTGATGGTTTAATAAATTGTCCCCTTTTTGATAAGCCTCCTCCTGCTTCTTCATCCAGTAGGGCGTTTGGTAGTACAACTGCTGGCGAATGTAGTGACAGATAGTTGAATCTTGCATGACTGCAAAACTAGCTAGCTTTTGTTTTTGATAAGGGAATCGTAAAATTTCTAAGAGGTTTCCTTGACCATAGGAAAATTCCTTTACTCGAAAATGAAGCTTGCCACGTAGGTCCTGATGCAAAAGATATTTGAGTCTCAAAACTTGGTTTTTGAGATCTAGTTCCCAAACATAGAAACCCATATTATGACAAAAATAGAGAAATCCCCTTTGCAGTTTAGTAAGCCTCTCTTTTAACCAGAGTTTTTCTCCTAGTAGCCAGATAACTTGGTATCCCTGACTACGGTAGCCTTGACTTCTGTCACCTAAAATCTTTTGAGACAAGGGACTGCACTGAACCTCCAGAGCTAGTTTCCCATTGACGAGAACATCCGCAATCTGCTGGATCTCAGGCAGACTATATTCTAAGGCCACCTGATTGTCCTTCTTGGCCCAGTGATAGAGAGCCTCTTTGTTGCCCAAGTGTTCTGAACTTTCATTCTCAAAAATAGCCATACAATCTCTTAAAGATTCATGGGCAAAGTGCGTTCGAATACTCTGCCCTTGGCGCAATCGTAGTTCGCCTCCACAGGCTGGACAAGTATAAGCTTGCTTGGTCACATCTTTTTCGAGAGCATTCACTAATTTTCCCTTGGCATCTCTGGCTACAAACATGGTCTACCTCCTTTTCTCATTTATTCGAAAAAGAAACAAAAAAGACTGGAATTCCAGCCTTTCATGATATTATTTCTCATCTTTTTTGTCTCTTAGAATATTTTTTTAGCATGGGAATGAGATTGGAAATCTGCTCACTTCTAATGACGAGCACACCATATTCTTGGCAACGATTGGCATAAACAGGATTGATTTTCCCCGTACAAACAATCAACTTGAGGCAACTCTCCCCAGCAAAATGATTGGCATAGACTTCTAGCTCATTGATGGCTTCAACTGATAAATCCGTCATTTTGCAGGAGATGAAGGTAATCGAGCGGCCCTTTCTCAGAATGACATCAATCTCATTTTGAACATTGTCTGCCTCTGGAAAGATGCCATTCCAATCAATCTCACCACCTATCATGCATTCATCAAACAGCTGAGACTCCAGCGCTAAGAGATAAAGATACACCTCTAAAATATGCCCTTTGTTGCGACAAAAGACTTGGGCTTCTTGACTTGGAAAGCTGTAGCTTACTCGCTCCTTGTCCTCGCTTTCAATGCAAAGCATTCCCGCTTCCACAAGTAAAGAAATAAGGTATTCTGGATAGAGGTAATACTTGCCGTTGTTTTCCAGTATCTTTTCGGTTTCAGCATGCAGGTCATTGGTCTTAGCTAGAGAGAAAAATTGGGTCACTTGGTACCAGTGGGCAGGATTGGCAATAGCAGAGCTGGCTAGTTTTTTAATAGCCGCAATTTGCTGAGCTGAGTAGATAGGGCGTTTCGATTTGAGCATTTTACCACCACGTAAGGCTATCAACTGTTGGATGCTTAAGGTTGGAATGTCCAAGTCTTCTTTTTCTAACCGACCGGCTACCCACTTGTATTGTTTTCCTCGCTCGACATCCATGGCAACGATGGGGAGGTGGCGATCCAAGCCATATTGATAGAGAGATAGTGCTAGTAGTGAATCCCCACCAAAAACATCAAGAAGAACCTGGTCATAGCCTGCTAGACAATAATCTAACTGATCAGACAGCTGTTCTAAAGATAGCTGACGAAAGGTCACACGCTGGATATGGGGGACTTCTTCAAGGATAAACTGACGGAGAGAAAGCTTCTCATCATTGCTTATTTTCGTCAAAGAAAGGAAGAGAATCTCGTCACAATCACTGACAAAGGCTTGGTAGACATTCTTTTCCAATACATGCCGATCATACAGTTCCACCAAAAGACTCGTCATTGGACCACCTCCATCATCTATTCTTTCTTTCGCCGAGAGTAACAGCAATACAGCTCTACTGCTCACATTTCCTACTTCTAGTATAGCATAAAATGCTGCTTGCCCCAATCAACCAACGCAAACAAAAACGAATAGAGACCTTGCAAAGTGGTTTCTATTCGCTGGGTTAAGTTTGATTTACTTGACTTTTTTGGCTAACATGGTCGCAAATCGGAGTTGAATGCGATTACCATTTTCATCACGACGGTGCAGATGTCCTGGGTTTTCATTATACTTGACCAATTCCCAATCCTTGTAGTAGTCCGCCAACTCCCCTTCTTTAAAAGTGAATGGGAAATTAACCGAGCAAGGATAATCCTCTGTATCCATGGCACAGACGATAAGATTGTAACCACCGACCGTGGTGTGCTCCTGCATATTTTGGATAATAGCTGGAATGCGGTCCGCTTGTAGGAACATCAGAACAACTGTTGAAACGATAAAATCATAGTCTTGGCTAACACTTGCTGAATTGATATCATAAAGTCCTACAGGCATGTCTAGATCCTCTTGCTCTACGATGCTTTGCAAGATTTCAAGGGATAATTCATTTTGATCCACAGCTGTCACATCAAAACCATTCTGTGCAAGAAAGAGAGAGTTACGTCCTTGACCACAACCTAAATCCAAGGCTCTTCCTGGTTTCACCGTTTGCAAGGCCTCTAGGACCTCTGAATGGACTGGATTGGTATTGTATTTCTTAGGGAAATAATCCTCAGGTTTACAATAAAATTCCAAGTACCATTCTACATCGTCTGTTGCGGCCTCTACTCGATGCCAGGCTTGCGGTTGCGCCATAGGGTTGTCTGCACCTGCCTCAAAGAGGTGCTCAGCTAGAACCTCACCATCTTCAGTCAACTCAATAAACTTGAGTGCCCCCTTCAAGACAGTAATTTTCCCCCAAGTGCCGACTTTAGTATTGTGCTTTTGCTGAACAGCTTCTGGCATGGTCTGTTTATTCCACAAGGGCATTCGTTTATAGGCAATTAGTTTTTCCATTTTACTTCCTCTTCTTATCGCTGGTTGACAGCTTTCATCACACGCGCGATGTCACGGTTTTGTTCACGTCGCTTGATGGATTCGCGTTTGTCATAGTCATGTTTTCCTTTGGCAAGCCCTAAAAGGAGTTTAGCATAGCCATCCTTAAGATAGACTTTGAGGGGAACTAGAGTCATTCCCGTTCCTTTAGTCTCTTGTTCCAATTTTTGAATTTGCTTCTTATGGAGCAGGAGTTTGCGACGGCGTTCAGGTTCCTGGTTCCAGATATTGCCCTCTTCGTAAGGGGCGATATGAACATTGCTCAACCAGACTTCCCCATTTTTTACTTGGGCAAAGCCGTCCTTGAGATTGATTCGAGCTGCTCGAACGCTCTTGATTTCAGTGCCGGTCAGGACCATTCCTGCCTCTAGCGTATCTACGATTGTATAGTCGTGGTGCGCCTTTTTATTTTGTGCGACGACCTTTCCCTCGCCCTTTGCCATGCTTGGCTCCTTTCTTAGCTACTTCCTTGTAAAAAGGTTTCTTGCCTTTTTTCTTTTTATCTTTTTGTGAATGCTTGTGCTTATCATTTGAGCGCCCTGATTTTCTCTTGTCTTCCTTCTTGTCTGAACGACGACTTGAACCACGACCCCTGTCTCTGCGACCAGCTTGTTTCAAGCCCTTTTCGATGACATCAAACTCACTTGGAATATAAGAGAAATCAATCTCTCCCGTCATCTTATCGGCTCTTTCAACCCGAATGCGAATTTGCTGTCCTACACGGAAAGTTGTTCCTGATTTCTCTCCACGGTGAGTCAAATCTCGCTCATTGAAATGATAAAATTCAGGTAGATTGGTGATGTGAATCAAGCCCTCAACCGTGTTTGGCAATTCAACAAAGAGACCGAATTTAACGATGCTAGACACAACCGCATCGTACTCTTCACCAACGTATTCTTCCATGTACTCAGCCTTTTTCATGGCTTCGACTTCACGCTCGGCCTCAATGGCACGACGTTCACGATTGGAAGACTGGGTTGCAATCTCTGGAATCACTTGTTCAAAATGCTCTGCTATTTCCTTAGAACGGCCGTAATCCCGAATCATCCGATGGACTAGAAGGTCTGGATAACGGCGAATGGGACTAGTAAAGTGAGTGTAATAGTCGGCAGCAAGACCATAGTGGCCGTGATTGTGCTCTGAATAGCGAGCTTGTTGCATAGAACGGAGAAGCATCATGGACAATACATCCGCATAGGGTTCTCCCTCAACAGCACGCATGATGTCTTGAAGCGCCTCCTGACTCATCTCACTGGCAGTCCCATAAATCCGCAAACCAAAGCTCGAAGCATAATCAATAAACTTCTGAACTTTTTCAGCCTTGGGCTCCTCGTGAATCCGATAAATGAAAGGTAGGTCCAGTTTACTAAAGTGCTCGGCAACCGTTTCATTAGCAATCAACATGAAGGACTCAATCATCCTCTCAGCAACACCACGCTGACGAAGAACGATATCCACAGGCTTACCTTTTTTATCCACTAGAATCTTTGCTTCACTGGTATCAAAATTAAGGGCACCACGTTTCTCACGCATGCTTTCTAGCCTTTCATGAAGCTTGGCCATGAACTCGATACTAGGAACAATTTTCTTATACTCTTGTCTTTTTTCCTCGTCGCCAGCTAGAATATCATTGACATCACTATAGGTCATACGGAAGCTAGTCTTGATAACTGTTTGTGTAATGGTGTAATTAACCACACGACCATGTTTATCAATTTCCATAATGGCAGACTGGGTCAAGCGATCGACTTGAGGATTGAGAGAGCAGATACCATTTGACAAACGCTCTGGAAGCATTGGCACCACTCGATCTGTCACATAGACAGAAGTCGCGCGGTTAAGAGCTTCCTTGTCAAGGGCAGAACCCTCAGTCACATAGTAGGAAACATCTGCGATGTGAACTCCGAGTTCGATATTGCCATTTTTTAAAGGCTTGATGTGAACTGCGTCGTCCAAGTCCTTGGCATCCGCACCGTCAATGGTAAAGGTAATCTCATCTCTCAGGTCCAGACGACCTTCCATATCCTTTTGAGACGGAGCATCTGGCACACTTTCTGCCTCCTTGAGAACAGCTTCTGGAAATTCTGAAACAATATCCATGGACTCCAAAACTTCAAGGACATCAATCCCTGCATCTGTCGAGTGTCCCACCACATCGAGGACACTAGCGACAAAGAAATCATGTTTCTTACTTGGGTATTTGTCGATAAAGACCTTGAGAACCTCTGTCCCTTCAAGTTTGAGGGCTGGTTTCTTCACATAAATAGGTTGGCTGATTTTTTGATTTTTGGAACGGATGTAGCCCGCATACTTAGGCTTTTCCTGATCCAGAACGATTTGCCCTACAACTGTCGTCAGACTATGCTCTAGGATATCGATAATCTTGGCTTCTGCTGCCGTTCCCTTGTTACGATCAGCAACTTTCTTGATGACCACCTCAACGGTATCGCCATCAATGGCATAGTTGACATCGTTTTTTCCTACAAAAAGATCGTCCTCTTCGCCTTCCAGACTGACAAAGCCAAAGCCATTTTTATGGGCATGAAAAACCCCTTTGAGGGTGATTTCATGTTTCTTCTTCTGGTCCAAGGTAAGGCTTCCATCTTCTCCGAATCGAATCTGGTGCTTTCTTTCCATCAGAGACAGGGTTTTAATCAACTCACGGAAATCCTTGGATCCATCCTTTCCGAGAGCCTGAGCTAGGTCATTTACCGTCACTTGACCCTTCTCTTGCAAATATTCTTTAATTTTATCTTTCATGTTTTCTTTCTAGATTTTTATAATTTTTTTGATTGATAACTTTGTAAATGTCGTAAAAAATAAAAATAGGCAAAGACCTAGTCCTGCCCATTTCTTATCTACTTGATAATACCGTCAATGCTAAGGCAATGGCTAGCCAGAAAAAGACTAAAATACCTGTCAAACGTTGCATCACAGCTTCAAAACCACGAGCTTTACTACGTTCAAACAAATCGCCTGCGCTGGCATCAAATACATTGCTGGATTGGTTTTTAGTTGGTTGCATGAAAATCGCAATCACAATCACAACAGATAATACTAATAAAATGGTTAATAATAGGTTGTACATATCAAACTCCTTAAAATCCCTATTATTTTACCATAAATTCTACTTAGATTCAAGATGTAGGGTTACTTTTCTTTCCTTGGGACAATACTTTAAAACCTCAATCTTGTCTGGATGGGTTTTGGAGTTCTTACTGGTTAGGTAATTAATACTGCCACAAGAGGAGCACTTGAGATTAATTTTTACTCGCACGAGATTTCCTTTACTTTTAATAATGATCTAAATTGAACTAAGTTAAATAAACAACTGAGAGCTACACAGGCTGCTGTCGCATAAAAAACGGAGTGGTAGCCGAATTGCCCTGCTACTGCTGAACCAGTCATGGGACCAACAACACCCCCAAGGTAGAAAAAGACTTGGTTAAAGGCAAAAATTCTTGAAATACCTGATTTTGGAGTCATTTTGCTGAGAAGAGCATTGACCCCTGGTATCAGAGCACCCGTTCCCAAACCAAAGAGAAAACGATACAAGCCAAGTTGAATGGGGCTGGTTGCATGGGCACAAAGAAGGTAAATGATGACTGAATAAATCTGCGCTGCAATTAAAAGTCTATGATTTCCCACCTTATCTCCTAGTTTTCCCATCACTCCAGCACTCATCATGCTAGAAAATCCCATACTCGATACTATCAAACCAGATACAAAGAGGAGATTTTCAGTCTGCCCTAAGTCCCGAACATAGAGAGCGAGAATGGGACCAATTGATTGAGCTGAAAATTGAATGACAAAGCTGGTTAAAAATAAATTAATCAAAAGATGAGAGTGTTTAATAGAACTAAACAACTCTTTTGTTGGTATTGCCTTCTCCTTAGCCACTGGTCGAAAATCTTCCTTGATGAAGAAAATAGTTAGGATTGCAGCTAAAAATAGGAAAGCACCCACCAATAAAAAGACATTGCGAATACCAAAAATTTCAGCAATCAAGCCACCTACAAAGGGCCCGGTTAGGGTTCCAGCTACTACTCCAGTTGATAAAGTCCCCAAAGCATAGCCAGACTTATCCTTGGGGACTTGACTGGCTATTAAAGCTGTCGCATTCGGTACGAAACCTGTAAATACGCCATTTAGTAATCTAAGAAAGATTAGCCAATAGATGTTCGGCACAAAGGCCAAGCCTCCCATGGTGATGGTCATAGCAAGCCCAGCTCGAATCATCATGGGTTTACGACCATACTTGTCAGCAAGAATACCCCAGATAGGAGAAATCAAAGCTGCTGAAACAGCCGAAACTGAGATGGCTAATCCAGTATAGAAAGCAACTTGGTCACTCTCGATTCCCAACTGCTCTACAAAGATAGGCATGAAAGGGACGACCAAGGAAATACTGGCTCCCGTTAGAAAACTACCGAACCATGCGACACGAAGATTCTCTTTCCAACTAATCTCTTGCACAGCTATCGCCTCCTTCAAGTAACTTCACTACTTGACTCACAAGCTGATCACGACTGCCATTGTTATCTAGAACATGACTGGCCAAATCTTTCTTTTTCTCTAAAGACCACTGGGCTGCCAGACGCGACTCTGCTACTTCCTTAGAAAGTTGATCCCGTTTCATGAAACGTTCTACTTGGATATCACGGTCCACATAGACCAGCCATGTCTCATCAAACCAAGAAGCATAGTCCTGTTCAAAAAGCAGGGGAATATCCATGAAAAAAACCGTTTCTGTCTGGGCTAACTGTTCTCTCAGTGCAGCCAATTCCTCACGAATAATCTCTCCTTGGGTTTGCTTAGACCATTCCCGCTCCTCAGGATTTGAAAAGATGAGACTAGCCAGGAGAGGGCGATTAAGTTCTCCATTTTCTAAGATAATTTCCTGCCCAAAGTGCTGAACTAAGAGCTGATAAAGACGACCAGCAGGTCTTTGTAGCTGATGGACGACTGCATCAGCATCCACCACTTGAAAGCCTTGCTCTCTTAGGAAATTTGTCACAGTTGACTTACCAGAGGCAATTCCTCCTGTGATTCCGATGATTTTTCCCATCAGCCCCTCCTTTGACACTGAGGACAAAAATGAGTTCCTCGTCCGCCGAGCTGAAATTTCTCAATGATGGTCCCACAGCGCGAACATGCTTGTCCAGTCTTATCATAGACCTGATGAAAATCCTGCATGGTTCCGTCTTCACCAAAAGCATTGGTATAGGTCCGAATGGTCGAACCACCCTTTTCAACTGCCTGTCCCAAAACAGCAATGGTTTGGTCATGAATAGCTGACGCTTCTTCTGCTGTCAAAGTCTGGGAAGGTCGGGCCGGATGGACCTGAGCTCGCCAGAGGACCTCATCCACATAGATATTGCCAAGGCCAGCTACCAAGGTTTGGTCTAGGAGATGGGATTTGATAGGCTTTTTAGACTTGGCTAGAGCGACTTGAAAATCCTGCAAATCAAAGTCCTGCTCTCTTGGTTCAGGGCCTAGTTTTTTAGAAACAAAGTAGGCTTCCAAAATGTCGGGCGCCAGCAGTTCCATAGTACCAAACTTGCGTACATCCTCATAAACAAGCGTCCCACCATCCTCAAACTGGATGAAAACATGGGCATGCTTACGTTCAGGAACCTGGTCCGGATAGTAAAAATACTTGCCTTCCATCCGCAAAT
Organism: Streptococcus oralis; assembly: GCF_003943395.1. Taxonomy (GTDB): domain Bacteria; phylum Bacillota; class Bacilli; order Lactobacillales; family Streptococcaceae; genus Streptococcus; species Streptococcus oralis_BF. Next base: position 100,574 of record NZ_RJPJ01000005.1, read on the forward strand.
GAGAAATCAAGACCTTATCTGTCAGGTTGAAAAGCAAATATTTGCCACGACGTCCCATTGACTCGATAATCTGACCAGGCAATTCCTTTTGAAACTCGTCCAAATCTGTCTTAATCATCTTGGGATAACGAATCTCTAGGCTAGAAATCTTCTTTCCCAAGATCAATTTTTCTAAGCCACGACGAACCGTTTCAACCTCAGGTAATTCAGGCATAAATCCTCCTTCTGTAAAAACAAGAAGCAGGCATGAGCCCACCTCTACTTAGTATTCTTTTTCATTATAGCCAAAGTCAGCCAAATCTAGCTTTTTATCACGCCAGTTTTTCTTGACCTTGACCCACGTTTCTAGGAAGACCTTGTCCCCTAGCATCAGTTCAATATCACGACGAGCCATGGTCCCAATTTTCTTGAGCATGGCGCCACCTTTACCGATGATAATGCCTTTTTGGCTATCTCGCTCCACCATGATGGTTGCACGGATATGAACCTTGTCTGTCTCTTCGTCCCGCTTCATAGAGTCGACTACTACGGCAACTGAGTGAGGAATCTCTTCACGCGTCAAATGAAGAACCTTCTCACGAATCATCTCTGAAACCAAGAAACGCTCAGGATGGTCTGTGATTTGATCAGCTGGGAAATACTGGAAACCTTCCTCAAGATTTTCACTGAGGATGTCAATTAGACGAGAAACGTTATTTCCCTGAAGGGCTGAGATAGGCACAATCTCCTTAAAGTCCATTTGATTACGGAAGTCATCAATCTGAGCCAGAAGTTGGTCTGGATGGACCTTGTCAATCTTATTGACCACCAGAATCACTGGAACCTTGGCAGCCTTCAGACGCTCGATAATCATATCGTCGCCCTTACCACGTGGCTCATCAGCTGGCACCATGAATAGAACAGTATCCACTTCACGAAGGGTACTGTAGGCAGATTCCACCATGAAATCCCCAAGAGCCGTCTTAGGCTTGTGAATCCCCGGCGTGTCGATAAAGACGATTTGCTCCTTATCCGTGGTGTAAATCCCCATGATTTTATTGCGCGTTGTCTGCGCCTTGTCACTCATGATAGCAATCTTTTGCCCCATGACGTGATTCAAAAAGGTTGACTTCCCGACATTGGGACGTCCTAAAATGGCTACAAAGCCTGATTTAAATGTCATAATTTCCTCTTATTGTTTAAAATAGTAAATCCCAAATGCGTGGGAGAAAGATGAGTGCACCAATCACCGCAGCAAGAAGGGAAACCACGAGTACGGCACCAGCTGCCATATCCTTGGCTTTCTTCGCTAACATAGAAAAGTGATAGTGACTGGCTAGATCTACTACATTTTCGATAGCAGAGTTCATAATTTCAAAGGCTACTACCAAGAAAATGCTCATCAGGAGAAAGAGCCATTCGATTCGTGACACCTGAAAAACAAAACCTGCAAGGATGACCACTAGAGCCGTCACTGCATGCTTTCGCATATTGCGTTCTTCCTTGATGGCAGTCAGAATTCCTGTAAGGGCAAATTCTAAACTAGAAATCAGGTCACGATTTTTCCATTTTCGTTTATTGTCTTGTGAGTCCATAGGCTGTTAAAATTTCTTCTTGTAAACCGAACATCTCCGCTTCTTCTTCCGGAGTGTAGTGATCATAGCCGTTGATATGTAAAAAGCCGTGTACAGCCAAGAAGCCCATCTCACGCTCAAAGCTGTGACCGTAGTCCTCAGCCTGCTCATGCGCTTTATCGATAGAGATGAAAAGTTCCCCAATATAGGCATCAAACTCAGACATCATTTCTGCTAATTCAGGATTTTCGAGCAGATCTTCCTCTTCAAAGGAGATGTCCAATTCTGGTTTATATTCAAGGCTAATGACATCTGTCGGACGATCCGTATCACGGTACTCAAGGTTGAGTTCGTGGCTACGCTCATTGGTCACAAAAGTAACTGCCATCTCCTTATCTTCTTTTCCTATTTTTTGGGCCGCAAATTCCAAAATTTCTTGGGTTTGTTGCAAAATTTCTTGTGAAACCTGACCAGTTTCATCCACCATTTCAATATACATGTACTTCTCGATTCTCTTTACTTGGCTTTATTATACCACATTTCCATGATTTTATTCTACCTTTTTGATATAATACTATGGAATACAATCACAAGGAGAGAACGATGTCATTTGATGGATTTTTTTTACACCACATGGTTGAGGAATTACGAACTGAGTTACTAAATGGTCGCATCCAGAAAATCAATCAACCTTTTGAACAAGAGTTGGTCTTGCAAATCCGCAGCAATCGCCAAAGTCATCGCCTGCTCCTCTCTGCTCATCCAGTTTTCGGACGCATTCAGCTGACCCAAACGATTTTTGAAAATCCAGCCCAACCTTCTACTTTTATCATGGTTTTGAGAAAATATTTGCAGGGTGCCCTGATTGAGTCGATAGAGCAAGTGGAAAATGACCGTATCGTGGAGATCACGGTTTCCAATAAAAACGAGATTGGAGACCATATCCAGGCTACTTTGATTATCGAAATCATGGGCAAACACAGCAATATTCTCCTCGTGGATAAAAGCAGCCACAAAATCCTCGAAGTCATCAAACACGTTGGCTTTTCACAAAATAGCTACCGCACCTTGCTACCAGGCTCAAGCTATATCGCTCCGCCAAGCACCGAGTCTCTCAATCCTTTTACTGTCAAGGATGAAAAGCTCTTTGAAATTCTGCAAACCCAAGAACTGAAGGCAAAAAATCTTCAAAGCCTCTTTCAAGGTTTAGGACGCGATACAGCAAATGAATTGGAAAACATTCTTGTCAGTGATAAACTGTCTACTTTCCGAAACTTCTTCGGGCAAGAAACCAAGCCTTACCTAACAGAGACTTCCTTCAGTCCAGTTCCTTTTACGAACAGTGTAGGAGAGCCTTTTACCAGTCTTTCTGACTTGCTGGACACCTACTATAAGGACAAGGCTGAACGGGACCGCGTCAAACAGCAAGCTAGCGAACTGATTCGTCGTGTTGAAAATGAACTTCAGAAAAATCGTCACAAGCTGAAAAAACAAGAAAAAGAATTACTGGCGACAGACAATGCTGAGGAATTTCGCCAAAAAGGGGAATTGTTGACAACCTTCCTCCACCAAGTTCCCAATGACCAAGACCAGGTTACCCTAGACAACTACTACACTAATCAACCTATCATCATTGCTCTTGATAAGGCCTTGACTCCCAGCCAGAATGCTCAACGCTATTTTAAACGTTACCAGAAACTCAAAGAAGCTGTCAAATACTTGACTGAGTTGATTGAAGAAACCAAGGCCACCATTCTCTATCTGGAAAGTGTGGAGACTGTTCTCAATCAAGCTGGACTAGAAGAAATCGCTGAAATCCGTGAAGAATTGATCCAAACAGGCTATATCCGTAGAAGACAGCGAGAGAAAATTCATAAGCGCAAAAGACCAGAACAGTATCTAGCAAGTGATGGCAAAACCATCATTTATGTCGGTCGAAACAACTTGCAAAATGAAGAACTAACCTTTAAAATGGTTCGAAAGGAAGAACTTTGGTTCCACGCCAAGGACATTCCTGGCAGCCACGTCGTCATCTCAGGCAACCTCAACCCTTCTGATGAAGTTAAGACAGACGCTGCAGAACTTGCTGCATATTTCTCTAAGGGACGTTTGTCGAACTTGGTTCAAGTGGATATGATTGAAGTTAAAAAACTCAACAAACCAACTGGTGGAAAACCCGGTTTTGTAACCTATACAGGACAAAAGACCCTCCGTGTTACACCAGACCCAGAAAAAATCGCATCTATGAAAAAATCCTGATTCCACTTGAAATCAGGATTTTCTATTACAAATTTACTCTGCAATCAAGGTTTCTAAGCCAACCTTCATCATATCGGTGAAGGTATTTTGGCGTTCTTCTGCAGTGGTGTCTTCTTCTGGATTGACCAAGCTATCAGAGATAGTCATAATGGCCAAGGCATCGACATGGTGTTGAGCCGCCAAATAGTAAAGGGCTGCTGCTTCCATTTCCACAGCTTTAACTCCCCATTTACCAAGCTCGATATTCTTTTCAAAGTAATTTGAGTAAAAGACATCTGATGACAAAACATTCCCAACGTGGGTAGTCATACCGTGTTCTTTTGCAATATGGTAGGCCTTGTCCAGCAAATCAAAGCTAGCAATTTGTGGAAAATCATACTGAGGCCAGTCATTACGGATGATGTTTGAGTTAGTAGCTGCTGCTTGTGCCAAGAGCAATTCACGAACGTGAACATCCTCATTCAAGGAACCAGCAGTTCCGACACGGATCAATTTTTTCACTCCGTAGTCTACAATCAATTCACGGGCATAGATAGAGATTGATGGCATTCCCATCCCAGTACCCATGACTGATACACGGTGGCCCTTGTAAGTACCAGTGTAACCAAACATGTTACGCACTTCGTTAAAACAAACAGCACCCTCAAGGAAGTTCTCCGCAATAAACTTAGCACGAAGAGGATCCCCAGGAAGAAGAATTTTATCAGCAATTTCACCCTGCTGAGCAGCAATATGGATAGACATGATTTATGATACAAAGAGCGAGAAGAAAACGACTGAAAATTAGGAATCTGACTGAGAAATCCTAATTTCTCAGTCAGATTATCTATTTTCCAAGTTTTCCGCTCGTGTTCAAATCTGAACACCTCACTCTACCTTTCTTTATTCTAAATGTGATAGTAAAAAGATACCAAACCCGACACAAAGCAAAGGGAAAATAGGAGTTGGTTGCAGTGAGCGATGCTCGCTAGACCAACTGTCTTTTTCCCACTGCTTTTAGGGTGGGTTCAATTCCTTTCTTAATTTTTATGATATAGAAGAGAACAGTCCGAGTTCAATTCAAACCCGAACTCCCCTTCCTTTCTGAATTTCTAGAAAAGCTTTCCGCTCGTGTTCAAATTAGAACAACTTACTCTACCTTTCTTTTTGTATACTTTAGGATAGCGACAGAGAACAAAGTAAAAATAGGAAACTGACGAAGCATCGCAGATGTTAGACGGTTTATCTTTTTTACACAGTTCTCCGCCCGTATTCAGTTCAGCAAATACGGTTTACCCATCCTTTCTTTCTTGATTTTAAAATTAAATATTTCGCAGAACAGTTAACCCGAGTTTGACTATAACTCAGATACTCTGCCTTTCTGTAATTCCTAGTTTACCAATGAATCTAAAAATGCATACAGTTTTGCATTCATTTCAGAGTAATCGTTTCTACGTAATTCTTCTGGTGTTTGAACGAAAGTGAACTCTCATGACATTACAATTCAGCAAGAATCGCTTTAAGCAAGCCTTTGAAGTCGCCTTTGACACGTTCAGTCACTTCCACAACTTCCTCGTGGTTGAGTTCTTCTTGGAAACCAGCAGCATGGTTAGTAATACATGAAATACCGAGAACTTTCAAGCCTGAGTGGGCTGCCACAATAACTTCAGGAACAGTTGACATACCAACTGCATCTGCTCCCAATGTCTTATAGGCACGAATCTCTGCAGGTGTTTCATAAGTCGGACCGGTTACACCGATATAAACACCTTCATCAAGCTTGATACCAAGTTTCTTAGCCACTTCATGGGCTGTAGCACGGTATTCTGGTGTGTAGGCTTTAGACATATCTGGGAAACGTGGACCAAAGTCATCCAAGTTTTCACCCATCAATGGATTTTGCCCGGTCATGTTGATATGGTCTGAGATAGCCATCAAAGTACCAGGACCAAATCCGATACCACCTGCTGCATTAGTCACAATGACACCTTCACAACCAAGAACTTTCATCACACGAACTGGGAAAGTCACGACTTCAAGAGGATTTCCTTCATAGAAATGAAAACGACCTTGAAGAGCCAAAACCTTACGGCCTGAAAGTTTACCATATACCAATTTCCCAGCGTGTCCGACTACTGTAGAGCGGCCCCAGTTTGGGATATCTGCATAATCTACTACAACTGGATTTTCGATTTCTTCTGCCAACTCTCCAAGTCCTGATCCAAGGATTAAACCAAACTCGGGAGCTTGGATTCCCTTGTCTTTCAGGAAAGCAGCTGTTTCCTTGATCTTATCTAAAAATGTCATTCTGTGTCTCCTTTATTATTTTTTAGCATTTGACCGATTTTGTCAAAAGTTTTTGCATTGCGAATGGTGATGTTGCGATAAAAAGGCATCTTGAGCAAGTACTTGTGATAGGCAGTTGCATAGTAGGATTCTTCAGATAATTTCCCCCAGAAAATCCCAAGTCTTCCAAAATGAACCACTTCATCTTTCAGTTCCAAACTTTCAACTTTCTCAATGACTTGATCCACATCCAAGCCCTCTGTATAAAAGAGGACATCTTTTCGAGCCAGATCTTTGGTCCACCATTCAGGTAGATTTTCAATTTCCGCTTCAAAGTCCTCAAGACTCAGCAAAGAAAAGCTCTGAATAAATGGATAATGGATTTCAAAGAAAGTCTCTAACTTTTCAACCAATTGGGCTTTGGCATCTGTCGAAGTAAAGAAAATATTGCCACTGTTGATGTAGGTATCAACTTTTTCCACTCCCAACTCTGTCAATTCTTGACGAAGCTCCGCCATGACAACCTTATTCTTCCCACCTACATTAATACCTCTAACCAGTAAAGCATAGCGCGTCATCTTATACCAATTTATCTAAGAAACTTTCACCAATCATGGCAGTTTCAACACCAAAGTTATCCGCAACTGTTGCTGAGATATCTGCAAAATGTCCGACTGGAATGACACCATTTCCTTTAAAGGCAGGGCTATAGGCCAACAATGGAATATATTCACGAGTGTGGTCAGTTCCAGCATAGGTTGGGTCATTTCCATGGTCAGCAGTAATCAAGAGAAGGTCGTTCTCTCTCATGGCTGCGATAATTTCAGGCAAACGTTCATCAAACTCATGCAAGCAATCACGGTAACCATGAGCATTGCGGCGGTGGCCGTAAAGGGCATCAAAGTCAACTAAGTTTGTGAAGGAGAAACCTTTTTCAAATTCAGCAAGTCCCATAGTCTTCAATAATGTATCAATTCCGTGGCTGTTTGACTTGTTGTGGCCCATGTCGTGGTTGATACCCGCACCGTTAAAGATATCGTTGATTTTACCAACAGCGTAAGTATCAATACCAGCTTCGTTTAATTTGTCCAAAACAGTTGGTGCAAATGGGGAAACGGCCAAGTCACGACGGTTTGCTGTACGAGTGAAGTTACCTGGTTCACCAACATATGGACGGGCAATGATACGACCTAGAAGGGCAGGACGCTCAAGGGTAATTGAACGAGCGTATTCACAGATACGGTACAATTCATCCAAAGGAATGATGTCTTCGTGGGCAGCAATTTGCAAAACAGGGTCAGCTGAAGTATAGATAATCAACTCCCCAGTTTCCATTTGACGTGGTCCGAAATCATCGATAACAGCCGTACCTGAGTAAGGTTTGTTGGCTTCACGAATGACCTTACGTCCTGAAAATTCTTCGATTTTTGTCAAAATTTCTTCTGGGAATCCGTTCCAGAAAGTATCGAAAGGCTCGGTAATGTTGAGTCCCATGATTTCCCAGTGACCAGTCATGGTATCCTTACCAAGGGAAACTTCTTCCAATTTTGTTGCATAACCTGTTGGATTGCTTTCAGCTGGTACAGTCTTAAGCGGCGTTTCGCGAGGAATATTTCCTAGACCGATTTTAGCCATGTTTGGTACATTCAAACCAACGGTTTTTGAAATGTGTCCTAGTGTGTCAGAAGCTCCGTCTGGAACCCCTGCATTGACAAAGTTATTGGCATCTGGCGCAGCACCGATTCCTACAGAATCCAGTACCACCAAGTGAATACGATTAAATTTTGACATAGTCTGTCTCCTTATTATTTTAGTTATCTTGCTTTTGTTGAAGTTAAAATCTGAACACCATCTCGCCCCGCTACGATGACCTTATCCACCATTTGGTTGAACAAGCCGTGCTCTACGACACCAACGACATGGTCCAATTCTTGTCCGAAAGCAATCGGATCTTCAATGACATCCAAGGCTAGGTCAATGATAAAGTTCTGCATATCGGTCACAAAACGTTGACCGTCTTTTTCACGAAAACTTGGTTTGTAGCCAGCTCGCTCAAACCGACGAAAGACCTGTTCTGCGCCATACTGAACCACTTCTACTGGCAATTTAAAAGCACCTAGTTTCTCTACCAGTTTGCTTTCATCTACCACCCAAATGTATTCTTTTGAGGGCGTTGCGACAACCTTCTCCATCAGAAGGGCACCACCTCCGCCTTTGATTCCGTTAAACTGGCTATCTACTTCATCCGCCCCGTCAACCGTCACATCGACAAAGTCCACTTGATCAATCGACTTGAGCGGGATGTTTAGTCCTTCAGCCTGTTTACTGGTCACACTGGAAGTTGTCACAGCAGTAATCTGCAAACCTTCTTCCTTAATCCGACGGCCAATTTCTTCTACGAAATAGTAGGCAGTAGAGCCCGTTCCCAGACCGACTACCATGCCATCCTTGACAAACTCAGCAGCCTTGATACCTGCCATCTTTTTCAGATTCTCCACTTAAATACCTCCATTAAAGAGCTATTTTTATTATAACATGTATCCGTTTTTATTTCATGGATACACTGGAAAAACCCGAACATTTTTATTTCGGGTTTTGGTGTCCTATTTAACCATATCAGGATCATAATCATAGAATCCTGTGTCGAGAAAACGGTTTTTAGGGTGTAACTTGCGCACTTCCTCATCTAACAAGAAAGCTTGGTCATGGCTGAAATTCCCCTCTTGGATCAAGCCACGCGCTTGAATAAAGAGTTTAGCAATTTCTACAAAATTCTGACCAGGTGTGTAGAGTCCCTCTAGCTTCCAGTGAGTGAAACCATGCTCTACCAATTCTGTCAATTTGGTCATCAAATCAAGGTCATTATTTGCAAAGATGTGGGTACCATGATTGTCTTCAAAGATGGAATAATGGCTTTCTGGGTCACTCGGTTCTGCTAAGAAGAGGTCACGTTTACGCGTCTTTTCATCATCGATATGCGTAANGTTATAGTAGTTTTGTAAGAGCGGACGTTTAGAATGGTGAATGACACTAGCTCCGTAAACCAACACTTCAGCAGGAATTTCTAAAATCTCAGGCATCTTGAAGAGCTCAGCAGATGGAATTTCACGCGCCAAAACCGCCTCAGATGCGCCAGCCTTTTGACCCCAGAAGTTAATCTGACGGCTACTAGTTACCATGGTTGAAGCATCGTAGATGGTCTTAAAGGAATAGCCATCACGGTTGACTACGTAAAAAACGCCTGCATCCCCAACAGTAATATAGTCTGTCTTGATTTCTTCCAAGAAGTCTAGGAAAGGTTTGATACGGTCCATCATATCTTGGTGCATGAGGGCATTAACCGCAACGATCAACTCTTTACCAGCCTCATGAACGAGATTAGCGATGGTGCGTAACTCTTCATGACTGAAGGTTGTTGGCAGACGAAGGCCAAAATCTTTCTCACCGACATAGATACGGTCTACGCCAGCTTCGAGTAGTTGTTCAACTTGTTCAATACTTTCAGCAGTTGCTGTAATGATAATCTTTTCCATAAGAAAAATTATACCACATTTCTCAAAAATCAGCTATGAATACTGGGAGTTTTCTAAAAAGTCAGACTTGTTTCTAGCTTTCCCAATCAAAAAAGTGAACGGAAACCAGCACCGTCCACTCTATTTTATGCATGTGTTTCTTCAACTAGGTGGCCATCGTTCATGACATAAATACGATCAACCTTATCAAGAAGGCGTGTATCATGCGTAATCATAACAACTCCTCTACCTTGTTCATGGGCAATGGCAGCCAGCATCTCCGTTACTTGGTAGGCACGCTCAGTGTCAAGACTGGCTGTCGGCTCATCTGCAAGCACAATGCTTGGATTGTTATAGAGCGCTCTAGCAATCGCCGCACGCTGACGTTCGCCACCCGATAGAGCCTTGGGATAATGATTTTGAACTTTTTCCAAATCCAACAAGTCAAACAGCTCTTTTCGGTCACTTTTACTATTTTTTCCCTTATCTAGTCTGTCTATCAAATCCAGCTGTTCCTTGACCGTTAGAAAAGGAATTAAGTTTGAAGCCTGGAGAATGAAACCAAACTCTCTAAAACGGAGATCTGTTTTTTCCTTCTCCGTCAAACTGCCTGTTTCCTTCCCTTTGACTAGAATCTTTCCACTAGATGCTTCCTGAAGTTGTCCTAGAGTTGTTAGAAAGGTCGTCTTTCCAGAGCCAGAGGGCCCAACGATAGCTACGAACTCTCCCGCATTTAGCTGAAAATTCGTCTCATGTAGGGCTACGACTTTCATCTTTCCTTCCCCGTAGGTTTTTGTCACTTGAGTCATTTCAATCAATGCTGTCATACTATTCTCCTTATCATTCTGCAATCGCAGTAATCGGGTCCACCTTTAGCAAGCGTGGAAGTGAAATGACACCACCTAGAAGGGCCATCAAGGAAATTACCAAACTTAGGACAGAGTAGGCTATCCAACTTGGATAGAAAAAGAAGGTAGCTGGTAAGACTAAAATCACTCCTCCGATTGCCAGCAAGGCTAAAGCAATCCCCATACCAGCTAGGAGGAAGATTTGACAGAACAGAGACCATACAATGGTTTTGATCTGTATCCCCTGAGCCCGCATTATTCCATAAAGTCCTAGTTTTTGTATGGTAATGATATAAACAAAAATCCCCACAATCAAGCCTGTGATGACAATCATAGCGAGAATCATCCCTGAAAATACGTTAACCTGAGGTGTGTAACCAGGAATTTTAGAAATCATTTTTGGAATGGAAATCTGTTTCAGTCCATCCCCGACCACTTCTATATCATTTTTCAATACCAAGGCAGAGATGGAACGATTGGCTTTCAAGGTTCCTTGTAAGGTCCAATAAGTTGTCAGACTCGTAAAGACAACAGGCTCGGTGAAAAACTTATTTCCTTGAGTCAGGCCTACAATCTTATAACCTGTCTCGCTTCCATTGAGCTGAATGGCATCACCTAGCTTCATCCCATAGTTCTCAAAAGACTGATCCACGACAACCTCATCATCCCCTTCAGGGTAACGACCCTCCGTCAAACTAGGAGAGATAAAAGAGTCCCAGTTTTGAGCAAAGATGGAAACGTTGATCTTTTCACTACCATCGACTAGATTGGTCACAGCGAACATATAGCCCAATGGAGCAGCCTCTTCTGAATTCTTATCCTTGTAGTCCTTTTCAGGAATAAAGGATGCCGTCAAATTATCATTTGCGTAGTCGGATAAAACGACACCCGTCGCTTGCCAATTATCAATAGCTGCTCGGTTGTTTCGCACAAGACCAAGAGCTAGACTGGTCATAAAAAAGACCATAAAAGCGATAAGAAAAATGGTAGTTAGAATCAAACTATATCGAAGTTTGTTTCGTACTATTTCTTTGATAGCAAGATACATGCTTATCTCCTTTAACTTTTCCCCAGAGGTAGTTTAAAAGCCACCCAGACCAATAGACAGAATCGCTGTCCTTCCATCCATTCAAAACAACTCCTACCAATACTTTTCAAAAGTATCCAGGTAGCAACTCAACAAATCATCTTAGGAAAAGCCTCAGCTTGCTATCAATTTATATAAGTTATCCTTACCTTTCTCAGTATATTTATAAAAGAGAAGGTTAGGTCATCTGTTTTAAGTGTAACATCCATGCTATCACTTTCTCTAGTGGATGTCAAGAAGAGTGACTTAGAAGATGATAAGAGACTTTAGTAGTTTTGTAACCATTCTGTAACAATTCTCTGCATAAAAAATGATAAAATAGTTAGGTACTGTTAAGGAGAGAATCATGCCCGCAAGAAAATTAGAAGCTTATGAATTTGAACAAATTCCCGAATCGAAACAAACTCCGCTTTATCAAGATTATACACCAGAAGCCCCAGTCGGCTCTGGCTTAAAAGAGATTTTATTTTTTGTAAATATTGCTTGTTTTTGTATTTTTATGGTGCTTTTTAGCTTTATCTTTTTAGCCTTAAAATTGAATACAGCTTTATCATTTATCGCTGCTATGGCAACAAGCTTCGCACTTTTACAACTTCAACGAAAGATGATCAAACGAAAACTTTCAAAATAAAGGTTGGTACTACTACCAACCTCTTTTCTAGTTATCTAAAAAGACAGTTATAAAACTGTCTTTTTTATTTATTCTTTCGTTTTGGAGGAGATTGGATGGCAATCTTAACTTCAAAAATCGTTCCTCTAGGTTTGTTATCTTTTACGCTAATCGTTCCTCGTAAGGCATCTACGATCTGCTTAGCCAAAGATAGTCCCAGACCGAAACCGCCTTTCTGTCGGGTTCTCGCCTTGTCCACACGGTAAAATCGGTCAAAGATTTTCTTCTTGTCGGCAGCTGAGATTCCAATTCCGTTATCCGTTACTGTAAGATAGAGGTGGCGATCTGTAGCATGAACTACAAACTCAATTTTCCCATCTTCTTCGGTATACTTGATGGCATTGTCAAATAAGATGGTCATGAGCTGTTTTAGAAGCAACTGATCGGTCATGAAGGGACGATAAATCCGATTTTCATACTCAAAAATACGATCATTCTCAGAAGCAATCAACTCATAGTTAGCAAAGGTTGTTTTAAAGAATTGTGGAGAAACTTCTGCTATTTCTGGTTTGATTCCATCATCTCGACGTGCAAGGTTGAGAAGATTGGTCGTGAGGAAGCGCATGTTGCGAACTTCTTCAAGACTCGAAGCGATACTTTCGCTGGATTCCATGATCGTCGCTTCTGGTTTTCGAAAGAGAGTCTCTAAACGATTTTGTAAAACGGCCAAAGGAGTTCTCAGTTCGTGGCTCGCATTTTCAACAAAGGACTTCTGCTTTTGCATACTTTCCAGTAAAGGTTTGACACTGACACGTGCCAGATAAACACTGGCAATTAAAGACAGGAGCCAGAAACTGGCCATGACTACAACAATTAAATGCTCGTGGTTTTGGCTGATTTGCTCAAGCTGGCTGGTATTGATCAAGACCGCCGCATATTTGACGTTGCTTGAAACAGTGGACGAATTTGTTTCCATCAAGATCATTCGGTAGGTTTCTTCCTGACCATAGCTATTGAAAACTTGGATTTGGCGAATATGATTCAATTCTTTCTTGTCCAACTTGATCTTGTCCAAGCCTAAAAAGCGATTGCCCAGTAAGAGTTGGTTAAAATCCTTGTCAAAAAGCAAAACTTCTGTATTGGAGCTAACATTGGGCTTGATTTCAGCCTTGCTGGCATCCGCAGTTGCGGGTTGGATGTCCTTGACCTCTTCAGTTGCCCTATTCAGGGCTAACTGGATAACCGCTTGGGGACTACTACTAAGGGCTTGGAGTTTTTCATCTACAGAAGTGTAGAGACTCGAGTGCATGACCTGAATGATAATCAAGGTCATAGCAGAGAAGATCAGGGTGAACACTCCAAAGTTTCGAATGAAATAGCTGAAATCATCCGCATACCATGTTTTTTTTAGTTTATTGAACATCTTTTAAAATATACCCGACACTACGCAAGGTTTGAAGGTTTTCAGCAAAAGCTGTTCCCTTCAATTTCTTACGAACTTTTGAGACATAGACTTCTACAACAGAAATCGTCGTATCGCTATCAAATCCCCATAGACGGTCAAAAATTTGCGTCTTAGGAAGAATAACATTTTGATTTTGAAGGAAATAAACCAATAACTCAAACTCTTTTCCGAGTAGTTCCACAGGCGTGTCTTCCACTTTCACTTCATTCGTTGAAAGGTTGACGACAATATCCCCATAGGTCAAGGTGTTTTCGTTAAACTTGCCTGAACGTTTGAGAAGGGCTTGAATCCGCATTTTGAGTTCTTCTAGGTAGAAAGGTTTGGTGAGGTAGTCATCCGCACCCAACTCAAAACCATGTCCCTTGTCATCCAAACTTTCCTTAGCAGTCATGATAAGGACTGGTGTCGTAATTCCTTTTTCGCGCAACTCTTTCAAGACTTGGAAGCCATTTTTTTCCGGCAACATCAGATCAAGCAAAATCAAGTCATAGACGCCACTTTCAGCTTCGTAGAGACCTTCTTCTCCATCAAAAACCTGCATGACATCTGCAAAATCATCCAAAAAGTCAAATACTGAGTTTGACAGACCCAGGTCATCTTCTACTAATAAGATTTTTATCATCAGAAACTCCTCCTTGTTATGATTATTATACCAAAATTGCCTTAAAAAAAACTCAACTCTCTCTTGTTTTCAGATAGAAAGTTGAGTTTTTATTTACATTTCGAACGAATTAAGCTTTAGCATATTGGGCTACAATAGCTTCTACTGCCGCTTTCTCACGCTTAATCAAGTCAACACGCGCTGCAATATCCTTGATTCCCATCTTGATATTACGGCTAAGAGCAAGGTCAGAGAGTTGTGGTTCAAAGAAGGCCTTGTACTCTGCCAAGCGTTGCTCAGTTTTAAAGATGTGTGATGGGAAGATGACAAAGCTATCAAAACTCATGTCGCCACCGAGAGCTGCCTTGATCCAATCCCAATTTTCACGCGCCCATACCCAAACAGTTTCTTGGGTAGCTTGGTGTCCGAGGAATTGGAGGTACCATGAAGAAAGGTCTTGTGGTTTCACTACAAATTTATCTTTCCATGAGCCAATCAGGGTTTGGATATTGTCGGCATCTGTACTGTATGCAAGAGCTCCTGCCAACTGGCGTTTAAAGACAGCATCCGTCGCATTAGTATATAGGCCCAGATAAGTTGCGACCAAATCCTTGGTCTCATGGTGTTTGATTTCATTGATGAGAACTTGAGCACGAATTGCTGCTGGAAGGCCTGCAAGATTCTCCTTATGAGCTGCAAAGATTTGGCTAGCGACTTGACTAGCTTCTGCATCATTAGAGCGAATCATCATAGAAACAGCCAACTGACGAACCAATTCATCCTCATCTGATTCTCCATCTTTGGCTTCAAAACCAAGACGGTCATAGTTGTGACGAGCCAATTTAGCAACGAGAGTATTAAAAGCTTTCTCAGTTTCTGTTCCTTCATCAATAAAGCGCTCAAGGGCAGAAATCACTTGAGAAACAGCTGAAACTACAAGGTAAGACTCTTCCTTAGCAAGTTTATCAAGGACTGGGAGCAAGTCAGCGTAAGAAATGTGCCCTGCTTCAGCAAGCAAACGACGTTCTTGAACAATTTGCAGTTTGCTTGTGTTATCAAGTGTCTCTAGCTCAGCAAGAACAGCTTCTAACAAGTCTCCTTGATAGTCGGTAATATAGTGGGCAGTATTTTCAGTGTTGAGACGAAGAGCTCCTTCATTTTCAGCAAGAAGAGCGGCGTAGCCAGGGATTTCGATACTTTCAGTTTCAAGTGTATCTGGCAAGCCTTTCCAGTTGCTATTCAGTGGCACCACCCAGAGACGGTTCTTGTCTTCATGCTCACCGATAAAGAATTGTTTTTGTGAAATCTTCAAGACATCATTTTCAACTTTGACAGTGAGAACTGGATAACCAGGTTGCTCCAACCAAGAATCCATGAAGGCTGCAACATCACGCCCTGATGCCTGTCCGAGAGCATTCCAAAGGTCACGACCGATGGTGTTGCTGTACTGGTGTTTTTCGAAGTAGGTATGCAAACCTTTAGCGAAATCAGCATCACCTAGCCAACGACGAAGCATGTGCATGAGACGGCTTCCTTTGGCATAGACGATAGCTCCGTCAAAGAGGGTATTGATTTCGTCTGGGTGTTTGACTTCGACGTGAACAGACTGTACACCATCAGTCGCATCGCGTTTAAGCGCAGCTGGAACACCACCTGTTTGGAAGTCTTCAAAGATATTCCAAGTTGGCTCGATGGCATCCACACAGACATATTCCATCATGTTAGCGAAGCTTTCATTGAGCCAAAGGTCATCCCACCATTTCATAGTCACGAGGTTTCCAAACCATTGGTGAGCAAGCTCGTGGGCGATGACAAGGGCTACCTGTTGACGACTGGCAAAGGTAGAGTTCTCATCCACAACCAAGTAAACTTCACGATAAGTTACCAGACCCCAGTTTTCCATAGCACCTGCTGAGAAGTCAGGAAGGGCGATATGGAGAGATTGAGGAATTGGATATTTAACTCCGTAGTAATCTTCGTAGAACTCAATCGAGCGAACTGCGATATCCAAAGAGAAATCAAGGTTAGATAGTGGGTGAGCTTTCGTTGAGTAGACACCTACGAGGGTACCATTTTTAGTTTTAGCGGTTACACCTTGCAAATCACCTGCAACAAAGGCTAACAAGTAGGAAGACATACGAGGTGTCGTTTCAAACTTCCAGATACCCGTTTCTTTGCGGTTTTCAACATCGATCTCAGGCATGTTTGACAAGGCCAATTCACCTTCTGCTTGGTCAAAACGTAGAGAAAGGTCAAAAGTTGCTTTTGCTTCAGGCTCATCCACACATGGGAAGGCTTCGCGCGCGAAATGACTCTCGAACTGGGTAGACAAGACCTCCTTCTTGACACCATCAACTGTGTAATAAGAAGGGTAAATCCCTGTCATGTTGTCTGTGATTTTTCCTGAAAATGCGATAACCAATTCAACTTGACCAGCCTCAGCTAATTCGATATGCAGGGCTTCATTTTCATGATCAACTGTAAATGGGCGAGCTTGACCCGCAACTTCTACAGAAGCGATTTCCAAGTCTTTTTGGTGAAGGGAAATACGGTCACTTTTCGCTTGACCAGTGATGGTCACCTTCCCAGAAAAGGTCTTGGTCTCACGACTCAAGTCTAAAAATAAATCATAGTGTTCAGGAACAAATTGCGTAATAAAATGTTCAACTGCTTGCATAGTTTTCTCCTATTCTAAGTTTAAGAGTTTTACTCTTATTCAAACAAACTTATTATATCATGTTTTGCTTAAGAAAAAAGGATTGGACGGTGATTTCCAAAACTTTCTTCCTCCTAGCGGTCTATAGAGGGTAGACTTTACGAAATTCTTCTAATACAACCTTGCTGTCAGGTGTAAAAGTTAGTCCTGCCTCTCTCAGCCACTCGGCGAAACAGTCCTCATGAACCTGACGCCAATAGGCTAGGGATTTGTCACCTTCCCCTTCCTTAAAGGCATGTTCAGCAGAAACTTGATTAAAGGATTCGACAGAAACCTTTGTAATTTTGACAATGCAGACAGCTCGATCTTGGCTATCTAAAATGATATCAAAAGTTCCTTCTTGCGGAAGGGGTTCGTCCTCTACTGCGTAGAGGTCGTAGGCTGAGGCGGTTGCTGTCTTTTCGCCTTTTAAAACCAAGTCTGCCAAGAGATCGGCTTCCACTCCAAAAGCCCAGGCATCTATCTCATCTCCGATAGAGGGGTTGATTTTCTTGTAGTCATTCCACATTTCTTGCGGTGTCATAGGTCACTCCTTTGTAATTTTTTACTTACTTCTTTTACACGTTTGAGGTGGTCTGGAAGGTCAATCTCTAAATTAAAAATCTCTGGAATAGAACTGTAGTGGATAATACACTTGATACCCATCTGATTTATTTTTTGTATGAAAGAATCATTCAGATAGCCTGCTACAGCAAAGTCAATCTTTTTTATCATTGCTTTATCCTGCATCTGTCTTAGCATATCTAACATTATTGGACTTTCCATATCATGCCATTGACTGTTTCTCACAGTCGCAAAAACAAAAGAAGTCAAATCATTCATTCCAACTATAATCTTTGAAATACCCGTTTCTATTATTCTGTCTAAGTCAAAATAAGCTGACGGTAATTCAATCATTGTGCCGACTTTTCCAGTAAAACCATGCTGACGTAATACTGTAATAGCTTGCTTTAACTGCTCAGCATCATTGATAAAAGGAAAAATAACAGACAGATTGGGATTGGTTTGATAAAATTCTGTAACGACATGTGCCTCAGCCTGAAATTCATTCGGACACGCCAATAAACGCCTAGTCCCTCTATATCCAAACAAGGGATGATTTTCATCAAAATGCTCTTCAGTTCCCTCAAGATAATTAGCTTCTATATTCGTTAATTCCGAAAAGCGATACCAGACTTCTTCATCTGAGTACAAGGAGCAGATAGTATCTAGATAATCTTTTACAAATTGCTGACAACTTGGTAATAGTATGTTTTGATTGAGCTCTCTCAACAAGTATTCCCCACGAATCATACCAATATGATGCAATAGTTGTGGGTAAACTTTTTCAGCGATTTTCTCGCCACTAAGAGCCAGCTGGTTTTGCATGTCCATTCACCTCGTCTTAAAATATACAATATCAGATATCATTATATGACACTTTCATCTAGTTCAAAAGCTTCATAAGGTTCAACTAACTCATATCCTAAAAATTCTGCTACTTTTTTGGAAGCCTCGTTATGAGCATCCCAAAGTGGAAACATATCTCTATTTAAACTCTCTAGAATCATTGCAGCACCAAGCTTTTTAGCAAATCCATTTCCTTGTTCGTTTGGTCTAGTTGCAACTTCCACTTCAACTGCTCCACGGTAAACTAACCCTGAGGAAATCCCAGCAATCAGTTCATTATTTTTAAGAATCACAAAGCCAAATCCACCTTTTAAAGCAAAATCCTGATAGGACTCAAAATCCCCCTGTAAATCTTGTGACCATTCTTCCTCAGAAAAGCAGTTATAAATATGATTATCAATAGGCACAATATTGTACCCCTCCTCTAAATGCGTAACTAGATCATTTAGAAATTCAACTTGAAAACTTGCCTTATCTTTAAAAGAATAGCGAGTAAAAGAATTTAGCCCCACTTTCCGATGCAGAAAATCTTGCCAATTGGTATTTTCTGAAATAATAATCTTATAATCTAAACCGTATTTCCTAACAAAATCTTCCCAAAATCTGGAATTCAACTCCCCTGCTAGGTATAGAAAATTCCCAACATCATAAAAGCTTGTTGTCCTATCACTGTTTCGGTAGACAGTTCCGATTTGGGATTTAAGACCATAGAGAACCATATTTTTCTTCCATGTTTTAAATAGTTCCATTATCCCCCTACTTCACCTTCCAATTTCTATAGCTTGTCATATCTAATTCTGGAAATCCTAGTAACTCTGCCTTAACCTGCAACACTAAAGGAGAAGCATTTTCTGTAGTAATTTCTTCCAAATTCAACCAAAGTGCATTTGCTGAATCATTACTTCCATCAAGAACTTCATGAGGAAGTGATTTTTGATAACGTTCGAAATCAAGTGCTATATCATAAAAGGCCATGATATGATGTACTGCAAAGTCTTGCCCATCTTCTTGCACCAGCACATCATAAATCCTAGGATTTGCGTAACCATTAATCTTATATCCCGTCTCTTCCAGAACTTCTCTCTTGAGGGTTTCTGTCAGCCCTTCACCTACTTCCTGGCTACCACCAGGTAAATCAAAGCGATGTTGATATGGACCTCTCGTTTTCTCAATGCAGAGTAACTTCCCATTTTCAAAGCAAACGCCATAAACACCAAAGTGATTTTTGATTTCCATCAGATTCCCCTACTTCAAAGACCAGCCACCATCTATTGTCAAGATTTGTCCTTGCATGGCGCTTGCATTTCCACTTGCTAAGAAAAGACTAAGCTCTGCTACTTCCTCTGGCTCAATCCAGCGCTTGATAGGCGTTTCACTAGCTACCCAGTCCGCCAATCCACCTGGTTCAAAGTCTGTAGCAGTCATACCAGTCTTGACAGCACCTGGAGCTATACCAAAGACCTGAATCCCAGCTTCAGCATAGTCTAGAGCCAACTGCTTTGTAAATCCAGCCAAAGCATGCTTAGAGGAAGTATAAGCATGACCACCGCCACCTGCTAGGCTCGAAGCAATCGAACACATATTGACGATGATACCTTTTTTACTTTCCAGCATTTGTGTCAAATAATGTCGAGTCAGCTCAACTGGAGTCACGTAGTTGATTTCAAAAATCTCTTGAATTTCCTGGGCTGATTGTTCCAAAAGTGGTTTGTAATCATCCAATACTCCAGCAGTATTGCACAAAACATCCACATAAGAGCACCAGTCAAAAACTGGCTCTAAATCAAGAGTTAAATCTCTTTGTAAAAAGTGGAAATCACCCTGTAAAAGTGGATTCTCGCTTTGGTCAACTCCATAAACTTGATAACCCTTCTCTAAAAAGAGTCGAGCTTGAGCAAGTCCGATACCTGAACTCACTCCCGTAATCAATACACGTCTAGTCATAAACTTCTACCCAGTCCGTCGCCAAAACATCACAAGGTGTCGGGCTCCACATGGAAAAACCTTCCCCTTCTCCAGACACATTGATTAAGAAATAAGGTGTCACTTCAAGTGCAATCCCGTTTTGCTCGATTGTGTCAAAAAGTTGGACATAGTTTTCTGCCCCTCCCCAACCAGTTCGTACATATTTTTTCTTAGCCTTTAATCCAGGCAGGATTTCTTCAAATGTCATGATGTTCTCCTTTGTTGTCTACTTTTTTATTATAACAAAAAATCGACAACCAATCTATCATGGTTCCCGATTTTGTTCTTCCCTAGTCTTTCCCACCAAGTTTGCTATTGATGGTCATCATGATACTGGCAATTTTCTCTCCCCAGTATGGGTCAGAAGCATAGCGTACATTCATACCAGAAGCCTTGTTTCCAAGGTGGTCTCTTCCACGGTCAATGTAGTTCTCACGAATCCACTTAGCTGCGCCGAGGATCCCCTTATCCACATCATCAAATTTTTTGGCCGAGGTATATGGGCTCGAATCATAAGCCGCAATTCCAAAGAAGTTATTCTTATCCTTTGCAATCTGGCTCCGTCCCCAAGCACTCTCAAGTGCACTATGGGCCATCAGATAAAGGGCATTTACACCATAGCGTTCCTCAGCTTCCTTAAAAATAGCACCCTTACCCGCGAGGCGACTATCCCGAATATTCATCAAAGAATAAACTTTATCCAATTCAGCTGCGCTGTAATTACTTGGTTTAGTCAAATTTCTAAAGAGAAAGGGGTTTTCAATGGTAAAGCCATCAAAATGAATTCCATCAGTTGAATAATATTTCTTACCAATAGTCATAGCTGAGCTATGTGGCGCAACACGGAGACTTACATAAGGTGATAACTCATGGTAAAAATACTTGCCATCACTTGTATAATGAGGGACAAATTCACTATCTTTATCAATAGCTACTAAATCACTTTTATTCATGAAGCCGGATAAACCAGAAATATTGACTGGTATTTGACTATCTTTTTTAGATTGGACATCTCCAAGTGAGACGATAGTTCCTTTGGATACATAACTCAATCTTTCACCAGAAGCGCTATAAACATAAGCAGTAATCGGTTTCACTTTGTAATATTTTGCCTCTGAGATCCACTTCCCATTATTCTGGAAGGAATACTCTTTACCTTTGATCGTAAAAGTACCTGTTACATATCGACCATCATCTTTTAGATAGTACCAAGCATCGTAATCTTTGTCAAAAATCCATTCATTTTTGGTCATATAGCCACCGGATTTAAGGTAGTATGAACCAATCCATTCACGGGAAGCGTAGGCCCCACCTGACTTCAAGTAGAACCAGCTATTGTAGGATTTATCAAAAATCCACTCTTTTTCCGCCATAGCGCCACTATCTTTCAGATAGTAGTCACTTTTCCACTGGCTACTTGCCATCACACCATCGCTATTAAAATAGTACCATATCCCTTTGATTTTCTCCCATTTGTTGCGAGAAATCTTGCCTGAAGCTGTTGCATAGTACCACTTATCAGATATTTTCACCCAATCATTTTCTACCATAGCACCATTACTTTTGATAAGGTAACCATCAACTATAGTATTACTGAGCATAATACCGTTTTTATCAAAGTAATACCAAGAACCTTCAACTTTTTCCCATTTATTGCGAGAAATCTTGCCTGAAGCTGTTGCATAGTACCACTTGTCAGATATTTTCATCCAAGCGTTTTCTGCCATTGCGCCATTACCTTTGACAAGGTAATCATCAACTATGGTATTACTGAGCATAATGCCATTTTTATCAAAGTAATACCAAGTGCCACTAATTTTTTTCCAGTTTACGACAGGTTGGTTATTTTCATAAAAACGCCAGTTTCCTTGTTCTTTCTGCCAACCTTCCTTGATAACTTCCTCTTTTTTTTCCTTTTTGGATGAGTCATCTTTAGAAGAATTTTCCTCTTTTACAACCGGCTCTTTCTTGGGCTCCACTTGAGGAATTTCTTTTTTGGGAACAGCTTCTTCTTTTTTCTCAACTACATCTGTGGTCTGAGTTTTTTTCGTAACCTGAGATTCTTCAGCATATACAGATGTCTTTGCAAATCCTGCCATAGAAAGAACGACAGTACTTGCAAGTAGTATCTTCTTCATTTTATTCTCCTCTGTAGAAAACGATCTACACTATTACTATTTTATAAACCCTATTGTAACATAGTTAACTAACGGAAATATTACAAATTGATGAAGATTCTATGTCTTGTTGACGATAAGGAAGGTCTAGCTTATCTTAGAATGGCTTTGACTTCTCGACGGAGGCCTTCTAAACTGCTAATTCCATATTTGTCCATGACTTTTGGCAGATTTTCGATGATATCAGGACAGGCGTAAGGATTGGTAAAGTTTGCTGTTCCAACTCCGATTGCAGAGGCACCAGCCAGATACATTTCTAGCGCTGCTTCAGCAGAATCCACTCCCCCCATTCCAATGATGGGAAGGTCTGTGGTTTGGGCGACTTGGCGAATGAGTTTGAGGGCGACCGGAAAAACTGCTGGACCTGACATTCCACCTGTACCATTGGCTAGGATTGGTTTTCTAGTTTTGAGGTCAAAGCGCATACCGACAAGGGTATTGATCATGGTTAAGCCACTTGCTCCTGCATCTTCTGCGGCTTTAGCGATGGTGACAATATCCGTCACGCTAGGGGTTAACTTGACATAGACTGGCACATCAGAGGCTTCCACAGCCGCTTTTACCACTTCATAAGCTAGATCAGGATCTTGCCCAATCAAAAGTCCATGATTGCCGTGATCCACATTAGGACAAGAGATGTTGAGCTCGATCGCTTTTACATTAGCTGCCTTGGAAATTCCTCGAGAAACGGCAGCGTACTCTTGTTTTGAAAAGCCTGCTACATTGGCGATGATGGGAAGTGTAGGATACTCTCTTTCCAGCCAAGGCAGTTTTTCAGCTAAAACAGCTTCTAAACCAGGATTTTGCAGACCGATTGCATTGAGCATACCAGCAGGTGTCTCTGCTACTCTAGGAGTTGGATTACCAAAACGCGGTTCAAGTGTCGTCGCTTTGATCATAATAGAGCCTAAAAGGTCTAAATCATAGTACTTGGCATACTCTTGACCAAAACCAAAACAGCCTGATGCTGGTATGATAGGATTTTTCAAATCCAACCCAGGCAGAGAAACTTGTAAACGTTTGTTAGTCATAACCCTCTCCTTATAATACAACTGTTCCTGTGCGGAAAACAGGGCCATCTTCACAGACACGTTGGCTGACAGTCTCACTATCTGGCACTTTTAGAACGCAGGCATAGCAAGCCCCCATCCCACAAGCCATACGAGATTCTAGAGATAGATAGGCTCTTGGGTGATCATAAAAGGTTTGATTGATATACTTCATCATTCCAGGAGCCCCACATGAGTAAACAGCATCAAATTGACTGTCTAAATCATTGATGACAACAGATACATTTCCCTTGAAGCCATACGAACCGTCATCTGTCGTTACAAAGACCTGACCATATTGAGACAATTCTTTTTCTAGAATAACAGCATCCTTGTTGGCAAAACCGAGGACTGTCACTACTTTCACACCCCGCGCATGCAATTCCTTGGCTACTTCGAGCAAGGGTGGAACACCAATCCCACCACCAACGAGGAGAACTTGGCTTTGGTCGTTCAGATCAGACAAGTCAAAACCATTCCCCTGAGGTCCCATCACATCAAGAGTATCACCCTGACTTAAGGTTGAAAAAATAGCTGTCCCAGCACCTTCAATCCGATAAATAAGGCGACACTGCTTCTTAGCCTTGTCAATAGACGAAATTGAAATAGGACGACGCAAGAGATGGGCATCATCAGGCACGCGCAGATGGAGAAATTGGCCTGCTCGCATAGCTTCAACCATTTCCCCTTCTAGGACTAATTCAAAGATTTCTGCCGCGATTTCCTCCTGTGCAACCACTTTCATGGTTTCCAAACGAATCGCACCCATACGCTTTTTACATGTGGGATTCATGATTTTCCTCCTTAAATTTTAAGGGGACCAGATAAAGAAAAGACCTTGCAATAGCAAGGTCTCAGTCGAGATAGGACAGAACTCATGCGCACACTTAAAAAGTCTCCACAGAGAGTCCCCTATCCCTTTTATCTGACACCTTGTGAGTCTCTCTGGACTCCCCTTAAAGGTTAAATTTGTATTAGTATACTCTTTCAAAGTAAAAAAGTCAAGTAGAAAACGAACATTCTACTTGACCTTACTGGGTTATTTTTCACGAATGACTTCGACCTTGTAGCCATCAGGATCCTTGACAAAGTAATAGTTTGGTGGGGTTCCAGGTAGGCCTTTTGGCTCTGTAACCTCATAGCCTTTGTTGCTGTGTTCTTGATGAAGTGCCTCAAGGTCAGGTGTACTGAGGGCGATATGAGCAAAGCCGTCTCCTACCACGTAAGGACCGTGGTCATAGTTATAGGTCAATTCCAACTCGTAGTCATCACCGTCAAGTCCTAGATAGACAATGGTGAAGGCATAATCTGGAAAATCCTTGCGACGTAATTCTTTAAAACCAAAAGCGTCTTGATAAAACGCGATTGATTTTTCAAGGTTTTCTACTCGCAAGCAAGTGTGTAGCATTTTTGAAGCCATATTCTTCTCCTTTATTTTTTAAAAAGACTGGGACAATCCTGTTCCAGTCTTAAAAATAATTATTTACCAAGTTTTGCTTTAGCTGCATCTGCAAGAGCTGTGAAAGCTGCTGCATCGTTAACAGCCAAGTCAGCAAGCATTTTACGGTTAACTTCGATTTCAGCCAATTTCAAACCATGCATCAATTGTGAGTATGAAAGTCCGTTCAAACGAGCTGCCGCATTGATACGAGTGATCCACAATTTACGGAAGTCACGTTTTTTCTGACGACGGTCACGGTATGCATAGTAGTAAGAGTTCATTACTTGTTCTTTTGCTGTACGGAACAAGATGTGTTTAGCTCCATAGTAACCTTTTGCTAATTTAAGAATACGTTTACGACGTTTGCGTGATACAACGCCACCTTTAACACGTGCCATGTTTTATTTCCTCCAAATATTTCCTAGAATTGTTTACTTACTGTTAGGCTATTATTTCAAGCGAGTAAGCATTGCTTTGATACGTTTGAAATCTCCTGAATGCACCATAGATGCTTTACGAAGATGACGACGTTGTTTCTTAGTTTTTCCGTGGAAACGGTGAGAAGTGTAAGCACGGAAACGTTTAAGTCCACCAGAACCTGTACGTTTGAAACGTTTAGCTGATGCGCGGTGTGTTTTTTGTTTTGGCATGATTTTTTCTCCTTTATTTAACTTTCTGACAATTATTTTTTGTCAGTTGCTGGCGCCAACTGCATGAACATTTGGCGTCCATCCATCTTAGCTCGTTGTTCGATGATTGCAATATCTTGTGTTGCTTCAGCAAACTCGGCTAAAACTTTTGCACCAATCTCTTTATGGGTAATCATACGACCCTTAAAGCGGATAGATACCTTAACTTTATTTCCTTTTTCAAGGAATTTACGTGCATTGCGAAGTTTTGTGTCAAAGTCACCCTTGTCAATAGTTGGACTCAGACGAACTTCTTTCACAGTAACAACACTTTGTTTTTTACGTTGTTCTTTTTGCTTTTTCTGGTACTCAAATTTGAACTTACCGTAGTCCATAATTTTAGCAACAGGCGGTTTTGCTTGGGGTTGAATCAATACTAAGTCAACATTTGCACTATCAGCCAATGCTTGCGCTTCGCTGAGTGGCTTGATGCCTAGCTGTTCTCCCTCAAGACCGATCAAGCGAACTTCACGTACACGAATTTCATCATTGATGAATAAGTCTTGCTTTGCTATGGTTTTCACCTCTTTTGTTTTATTAGAGAAAAACAAGAGCGGACTCGTAATAATACAAGCCCGCACGTTATGATAGCGTTTCTTAGAAACTTTTCATCCGTAGGGCCAGGCAACTTGATGTCACAAGGCGAGAAGCTCTCACTTCTGCTTTTCTCAACTTTTATATAATACCAAGTTTTCTATTCCTTGTCAAGATAAAAAGTCATTTTTTCAAAAAACTTTCTGTTTTCTTCTTGATGTCCGCATCAAAAAGAGAGAATCGAGTTGATTCCCTCTCTATGTTAGTTTTTACTTATTTTCCCTATGGGAAAGCTAGGATCTATTAAAAAATTCTTTTTTCTGTGAACTTCCCCATCTTTCAATAAATAGAATCCCCACTAACAAAAGGATAATCAGGCAAGGAAGTAAGACCATCCCCATGCTCCAATTTAGATTGACATTATCAATCCGCTTAGGCAATCTTCCAGATAAAATCTCTACTGAACGCAAGTAAGTAAAGGGAATCAGATGGGCAATCCTTTGAAGAGGCTGGATCGTTTGGATACCAAACAATAAGCCAACAATCCCAATGAGGGAAAGGAAGAGGACAGGCATTTTTTGCTTGAAAAAGTAAGCGATCAAATACACAACTTCCACAATGACGATAAAAGCTAAGAAAGCTAAGAACAAGCTAGGAAATAACACATCTTGTATCTTTCCAATAGTTACCTCTTGATTCGTTAAGCTATAGATTGGGTAGGGATAATCTAACTGTCCAAAACCACTTACCAGACTTCCTGCTAGAAAAGAAAAGCCACAGATTCCGATAAACAGCACGGTTACATAGCTCATCCCAACTCCAAGAGAGGACATGGCAAATGTCACTTTTGAAAAAGGATATAACTGAGCTGTATCGAGATTATTTTGATATCTTTCTGCAAACAGTTGTGTTAGCATAAAAATAATAGCAATCACAAACAAGGTTGGGATGATAGCCTCTAAAATCCAGACAATCTGATCAATCCCGTGGGTCGGAAACTCCAAAGTATGTGCTTTTATGTTTAAGGGATACAGGGCTTGGTAAATCTTCCGTTCACGGTCAACCCCCATTTTTAAGTCAGAGCTAGAAGCCGGGTTATTTGATACAACTTCATAATTCTTCTCTTCATCTTGCCACTGCAAATAGTAGGCTTCTTTCCAGTGCCCTTCTTTTAGTAAAGTCAGAATTTCTGTCTTTCGCTTCAAAAGATCTTTTTGCGATTCTAAATCACTTTTAGCAAACTGGTATTCCTCCGAGCTGGTGTCAGACATTTGGGAGAGTTTCTCTTCATTTTCATTGATAGCTCTCTCGTTGGCTGCAATACGGGTTTCCAACCTGCTCTCCAAGCTGTGTGAGTTTGCAGTCTGACTATTTAAATAAAAGGTAACACCGAGTACAGATGCAAATAAAAGTAAGATAATCCAGTTTAAACGACTTTTGAAAACTTTCTTTAACAAAAATAGGCTAATATCTTTCATAACAGAACCTCTTCTATCTGCCCCTGATGAATGGTTACCATGCTATCGCAAATCTCCACTAACTCCTCTTTGTAGTGGGAACTCAAAAGAACCAGCTGTTCTTGTCTATCGATTTGTGCTAGTCTATCAAAAAACTTCTGTCGATAATACTCGTCTAAACCATTTGTTATCTCATCCATGAGCCAGCATTTCGCCTGACTGAGGAAGTACATGGCAATCACCACGCGTTGCTTCATCCCTAAGGAATACTTGCGGATGGGAAGGCTGATATAGTCAGACATTTCCCAGTAGGCGATTTCATCCTCCAAGTTTAGGTCTGACTTCCAGATGTTTTTTATGAGACGAAGGTAGTCCATCCCACTTAAGTTTCCATCCAGCCATTCAACGCTCTCATAATAAAACAAAGAAGGAGAGGCTGCGATATGTCCACTACTAAGGGGAAGCAGCTTGCTAATGGCTCGGAACAGGGTCGTCTTTCCCGAGCCATTGATAGCAAGAAGGCCATAAATCCTACCTTTTTTAAAGGTGAAATCCGCATCTTGCAAGATGACTTGTCGCGTTTTTAAGGTAACATGAGTAAGAGTTAACATATCCAGCCCTCCTTTTTCTCACTCTTTAAGGATTAATAACCTCCGCTGTAGAAGTTTATGACCTCATAACGAGCGTAGTTCCAGCTTCCGCCAACTTTATACTCAGAATAGCTGTAATAACTAGACCATTCCGGAATGACCTTATATCTATATGCATGGTAATTCATTTTAGACTCATAGAAGATATTCCAATCATACCGATAATTTTTAAGAACGGTCTTAGCAGATACACTAGACTGAAAAAGACCAATAGATAACAAACTAGCTAATAAAACAACTTTTGCTGATTTTTTCATGGTTTTCACCTCACTAATTTATTTACTTTCGAAAGCGCTTTAATTATATCATTTTTTTATCTGTTATGCAATAGTTTTTTGGATTTATTTTAATAATATATAACATTTTTCTTCCTAACGAACGCTTTCGATTTGCCAACTATTCCATCCCTTAAACCGTATAGCTCCTTGCTGGTCAGTTCGGTAAATCTTACTCTTGATACTTTCCAGTCGTGTCAAGGTTTCCTGATGGGGGGAGTTTCGCACGATTGTTTTTTCCAACTGAGATGAGAGAAATCTCTGGGTTGAGTTTTTCTAGGAAAGCTGGATTTGATGAGGTTTTAGCACCATGTTGGCCAGCTTTCAAGACATCCACATCTATGTTAGGATAATGCTTCAGCAAGTCCTTCTCTCCCTTCTCTTTCAAATTTCCTGTGAAGAGAAAGTGCTTATCCAAGAGTTTTCCATAAAGAACCAGGGAACCATCACGAT
The DNA here is from genome assembly GCF_003943395.1 of Streptococcus oralis. Classification (GTDB taxonomy): domain Bacteria; phylum Bacillota; class Bacilli; order Lactobacillales; family Streptococcaceae; genus Streptococcus; species Streptococcus oralis_BF. Next base: position 129,569 of record NZ_RJPJ01000005.1, read on the forward strand.
CCCCATCTCCAATCTGCCTTGGAGATAGGACTTCTAAGTAACTGCCAAAAATCGGCAAGTTTTCCCCTATTGTCACACTGCGTACCTTGATTTGAGTCGCTTGTAGTTCTGCTACAAATTCTTTCTGTGCTAAACTTCCTTTTGATACTAAAATCTCTCCGACTTGGAAAGCCTTGGTCACCTCCAGCAAATCTCCAACATGTTCTTTATCTGTGTTGGTCAAAATCAGCTGGTCAATCTTGGCTACTCCTCGACTTTTAAGATAGGGAATCAAGGTGCGCTGGGCATTGCTAGTCGTTGCCTTTTCTTGCCATCTTTCTATTTTCTTACTAGACTCTGCCTTGCCTCCCACATCTATGAGAATGGTTTTACCAGTTACATCCCGTAGGAAAATACTTTCACCTTGCCCCACATCCAGCATGGTGATTTCATTTTCCAACGGATGTTTGGTTAGGAAAAAGAGACCTATAATCAATAAGCTGACTCCAGCTACTCTTTTGATGTTTTTCCTCATATCATAGACTAAGGCCAATGAAACTAAAAGAAGAATCAAAAGCCACGCGGTGGGTTGACCAAAGACCAGAGGTCTGCTTGCCAGCTGCGATACCAAGCGAATGATGTTCTCCAACCACTCAAAGACAATGTTAAACTGAGTGACTGGGTAAACAAAAGACAGAATAAATAAGATGGACAAAAGTGGCAAGAAAACCAAATCAAAAAGAAAGGAAAAGACAAAGGTCAAAAGGATAGACCAAGGCTGAAATTCTGCAAAATAGAAGGATAGAATGGGCAATATTCCCAAGGAAATGACCAGACTTTCTCTAGCAACAGCCTTGAGCCCCTCCCCTTCTTTACTGGTCATGGTCAAGATAAAGGCGTAGGCACAGGACAAGACTCCTCCTGTCGTCAAGAAAAAGTTGGGCATGACGATAAAGAGGACAAGGATCGTCAAGGCAAAATTCTCCAAGCCCTTAACACCATGTTGGGCCAGTAACTTTTGCAAGAGACTGCGAATGACCGAGGCTGAAAATCCTGTCAGACCTGCATAGATAAGGGAAAAAGGATAGGTCAGCCACTTCAACTTTTCTTGAGTTAAGCCCAATCGCAAGAGGAGTTTCTTAAAGGCATCCATAAAGAAGCCCACCTGCATACCCGACAAGGCAAAGAGATGAATAATTCCAAGACTGGAATAAAGCTCATTCATCTCCTCGAAGTCCGTGTCCAAATGTCCCAGCAAGAGCCCCGTCATATAATTGCGCATAGGATCTGGAAAGTGCGTCTTGATCCAAACTACAGCCTTTCGACGTAAACTAGACAGATTTTCTCCTATATCCCAACTGCTAACCTGTTTAACTGACTGGATTCTCTTGATAGTCAGTGTCTGGTAAATTCCTTGAGTCTTCAAGTAGGATTGATAGTTAAATCCACCAAAATTCCTCTGACCTTCTGGCTCGGAAAGTTTTCCTTCTAGTTCAATCTCATGAAGGTCTGTCAAGGCTTGAAAGTGCTCTTTCTCCTTCTCGGACTGAAGTTTATAATAAACTTGGAAAGTGTGGCCGTCAGCCTTACCCCGAAAGGACAGACTATCGCCATTGACCTTGATGGTATCTGGTAAAATCCTCACCTTTTCAACATAAGCGACTAAGTTTTGACTAGCTTGTGTCTGTTGCCAGTTTTGAAACAAAAACCAGAAGCCAAAGAAGCCACAAAGCGCTAGAACTTTACCAGCCGATTTCCATGGAAATTGGAAAAAGAGACAGACGAGCAGAAAAACAAAACATAGCAGCGCGAGATAGGACGCTCCTAAAATTGCATAGTAAAGCCAGAGTAATAGAAAGCTCAGATAGATTAGGGGGATAGGGAAACTCTTAGTCCACTGTAACATAGTCTTTTAACTTTTCTATGGTCTTTGCGCCAATCCCAGAAACCTTCTTAAGCTCATCTACCGACTTGAATTTGCCATTTGCCTCACGATGGTCGATAATGTCCTGAGCCCTTTTTCCTCCCAATCCTTTGACCTGCTTTAGTTCTTCCAGACTAGCCTTGTTGAGGTTAACCTTCTTTTCTTTACTTGTCGAAGGAGTCGTTCCAGAGGCAACCTGCTGACTAGCTGCTTCTTCTCCCTTAGTTGGAACATAGACCAGAGCCTCGTCACTGACTTTCTGAGCTAGATTGAGCGACTTGCTGTCTGCTTCTTCTGTCAATCCACCCGCCTTCTGAACGGCATCGTGAACTCGACTGCCAAGAGGCAAGTCATAAATCCCTGGCGATTTGACAGCACCTTTGACATCTACTGTGATTAGATCTTGTTCAGGAGACTCTTCCTTTTCTTCCTTCTTGACTTCCTTTTCAGACGATGAATCCTTTGAAACGGCCGCAACTTCAGCCTGCAAATTTGTTTCTTTCACAGGTGTTTGTAAAGTTGGCTTTAGCAGGAAAAATCCGCCTAAGGCTAAACCCAAGCCAGCACAGATGACAATGATTTTATATTCTTTGATTTTCTCGATAATGACTTCCATTTTTTCTCCTCTCTTAACTTATTCGTAAGAGAAAGAAAAAAACAGTCGAAAATTTCTTTTCAACTGCTTATTTATTTGCAAAATAGTCTTCCTTGGTCAATACATAATGAACTCTTGTAACGATTCGGCCTTCTTCATGCTGGTCCATACAAGCATATAGTTCTTCATGTGAAAAACGCATACCTGATTTCTCCATGACTCTTCCAGATGCGGGATTGTCCTTGTCGTGAAGAGCGGTCAACTTATTCATTCCAATCTTCTCAAAAGCCAGCTCAATCACAGCACGATTGACTTCTGTCGTCAATCCTTGGTTCCAATACTTTTGGTTGATAATGTAACCAATAGCTGCTTTTTTGAGAATGGGGTCAATCTTGTGCAAGTCAATGGTACCGATAAACTTGCCATTGCTTTTTAGTTCTATTCCCCAACGTCCCAAGGGACTAGCCAAGTAGAACTGGGCGATGTTATTCTTGGTTTCTTCTAAGCATTGATTTGTTGGAAAAGTGTAGCGTGTATTTTCTCTATCCGAAGCATACTCAAACATAGCTTCTGCATCATCCAAGGTTACAGGTCGGAGCAATAAACGCTTCGTTTCTATAGTTGGATACTTGGAAAATTTAACAAATATTGATTCCATACTTTTCCCTCCATTAGAGCTTGATTCTCACTAGAATAGCATAAAAAAATTTGGATGACAAGTTTTTCTTGATTTTTGAAGCGGTTTCATATACAATAAAACCATCACATTTTTGATTTATGAACTGGAATGTGACAACTAAAACAAGACCGTCAATTGAAAGGTAGGTTATCTCTATGTTAATCGGAATCCCAAAAGAAATTAAAAATAATGAAAACCGTGTCGCACTCACACCTGCTGGCGTCCACAGTTTAGTCAGCCGTGGACATCGCGTCCTCATCGAAACAAATGCTGGTCTCGGTTCAGGATTTACTGATGCTGACTATCAAAAGCAAGGAGCTGAGATTGTCGCTACTGCTGCTGAAGCCTGGGCTGTCGAATTAGTCGTGAAAGTAAAAGAACCACTAGCTTCTGAATACGTTTATTTGCGCGACGATCTTCTCCTCTTCACCTACTTGCACATGGCTGCTGCTCCAGAGTTAGCAGATGCCATGCTAGCAGCAAAAACAACAGGAATTGCCTATGAGACTGTCCGTGACTCCCTAGGTCACCTACCGCTCCTCGTTCCTATGAGTGAGGTTGCCGGTCGTATGGCAGTTCAAATCGGTGCTCACTTCCTTACCAAACAAGCTGGCGGCTCTGGTGTCCTACTTGGTGGTGTACCGGGTGTTCCAAAAGGAAAAGTAACCATCATCGGTGGCGGTGTCGTTGGTACACATGCTGCCCGCATCGCCTTGGGACTCGGTGCTCAAGTGACTATTTTAGATATCAGTGCTAAACGTCTCTCTGTACTAGAAGAAGTCTTTGGAAACCAAATCCAAACTCTTATGTCAAATTCTTTCAACATCGAAGCAAGTGTGAGAGATGCTGATGTGGTGATTGGTGCAGTTCTCATCCCTGGTGCTAAGGCTCCAAAACTGGTGACAGACGAGATGGTCAAACAAATGCGTCCGGGATCTGTCATCGTTGACGTTGCCGTTGACCAAGGTGGTGTTATCGCAACAGCTGATCGTGTGACAACGCACGATGAGCCCGTCTATGAAAAACATGGGGTGCTCCACTATGCTGTTGCCAACATCCCTGGCGCGGTAGCTCGTACTTCAACCATCGCCCTAACTAATGTCACCCTTCCTTATATCGAAGCTTTAGCTGACAAGGGATTCCAAAAAGCAGTCACTGAAGATCAAGGCTTACGTGAAGGAGTGACAACTTACCAAGGTTACTTGACTAGTCTTCCAGTTGCCCAAGGGCTAGATAAGGATTACACTTCGATTGATGAACTTGTCTAAAGACATTAACTAATTAACACAGATACGATAAAGAGCAGCTTCATCTGAACTGCTCTTTTTGCTATTCTGTTTCTTCGTTCTTCTCTTCATTTTTAACTGGAGCTGGTTCATAGGCTCGGATAATTTGAGCGACAACTGGATGGCGAACCACATCCTTGGCTGAAAAATGAACAAAGTCAATTTGATGAATGTTCTTGAGCTTTTCTTGGGCATCAATCAAACCGGACTTGACATTTCGCGGCAGGTCAATCTGACTGATATCCCCATTGACAATCATCTTAGAATTAAAGCCTAAACGAGTCAGGAACATCTTCATCTGCATGATGGTCGTATTTTGTGCCTCATCGAGAATGACAAAGGCATCATCCAAGGTTCGACCACGCATGTAGGCAAGGGGCGCGATTTCAATAATCTCACGTTCCATGAGACGAGTCGTTTGGTCTTTCCCCAGAATCTGATACAGGGCATCATAAACTGGTCGAAGATAGGGATCGACCTTCTCCTTGAGATCTCCCGGAAGAAATCCTAGACTCTCACCTGCTTCCACTGCTGGACGAGTAAGGATAATCCGCTTGACTTGCCCACGTTTAAGGGCAGTTACTGCCAAGGTCACTGCAAGAAAGGTCTTCCCTGTCCCTGCTGGCCCAATTCCAAAGGTCACATCATGCTGTTTGACACTGTCTACATAAAGCTTTTGACCCAAAGTTTTGACACGGATCGGTTTCCCAGTATTGTCCTTGATGATTTCTTCTTCATAAAGGGCGACAAACTTGTCGATTTCATCGTTTTTGACCATGCTAATAGCCGTCACCACATCTGGTGTACCAATCGTCATCCCACGATTAACCAAGACCATCAAGGCTTGGATAACCTGACGGGCTCCCTCACAGGTAGCCTCTTCTCCCAAAACCTGGACAATCTCTGTACGAGCATGAATCACCACATCGAGTTCTTCTTCCATCAAACGAAGATGGCGTTCATTAGAACCAAAAAGATGAAACAGGTCATCTGGATGACTCAGTTGAATGTCTATTGAATGTTCCTTCAAATAAAGAACCTCTCTAATCCGTTTATTTCTTTTTATTATAGCAAAGAGAACAATAAAATACTAGCCTCATCTCATTGTCTCTAGTGTTCTAAATATTCTTGCCAAATGGCGTCAAAATCTCCTAGGTTAAAAGAGAAACTGGCATGCTCCTCCAAAAAGCGACTCACCTCATCAAAATCATCTGTGTGTTTTGGGAAGGCTGACTCTTCAAAAGCGAGGTCCGCCAAGATGGCTTTAGGACTGTTACTTTTAGGATTGCGCTCAGTCATGAGCCAAGTGTAAAATGATTTTCTCAATTCTTTCTCCTATCAAGACTTTTTTGATGACACTTTTCTGATTCTTGAAAATTACTGGACTTAGCCTCTGATACGTAGTGGTTTATAAAATCTGTTTTCGCATCTGTATAGGCGTCTCGATTGTGTTCAAATTTTTTCCACAAACTTAGTTTTAATTCCTGATACGCTTGGGCGATATCTGGGTGCTGGCAGAGATAATCTCTAAAATAAATCTCGTCATGATCTCCCGTCATTCGCAAATGTAGATGAAAAACTTTCTCAGCAAATCCCTGCTCTGTATATCCTTTATTTAGCGAAATCCTGTTAGGACTCTCCGACATCACTAGCCAACCATTCTTCACCAATAAATCCCTAACTCTTGCTAAATCCTCTATTCTACCTACTTCTAGCAGAATATCAACGATACTTTTGGCCCAAATATTAGGGATAGCAGTGCTACCGATATGTTCTATTCTTTGAATAATATTTGCACCCAATATTTTTTTCAGACTTGTTTTTTCCGATTCATACCAGTCTTTCCACTCTGACTTGTGCTCTACTAGAAAAATAGGAAAAAGTTGCCAGAGTTCCTCTAAACTCATTTCTTCAAGTTTCTTTATCATGTCTATAAGACCTAAATCAACTCTGTCCCAAACTGATCTTGCTTGATTTTAACAGCCTTCATCAAGCCACCGAGCGCTTTCTTGAACTGGCCTTTTGAGATGCCAAAGGTTGCCTTGATGTCCTCAGGAGATGACTTATCGTTTAAGGTCATGAAACCGCCATTGCTTTCCAAGTAGGTCAAAATCATCTGAGCATCATTTTCCAACATTTCAAAGGAACGTGGTTTGAGGGATAGGTTCAAGGTACGATCCACTTCACGGAAACCGATAACACGCGCATCTAACACTTGCCCCAAACGTGGCTCTGCGTAGCGCTCACTTGGGTGAATGAAACCAAGCATGTTATTCTCTGGCAGATAGACAAAGGTCCCTGACAGCTTGAGTCGATAAACAATGGCTGGCCAGTTTTGGTTCTGCATGTTGTTGTAGGCAGGACGAGCCAGACGTTGGAAATCTTCTTGATAAGCCAATAGTCCCCAGATTCGGTCTTTCTTGTCCACTTCAAGACGGATGTAGAGTTTATCACCTTTCTTAGGCCATAGTTCCTTGAACTCAGGGAGAATATCAAGTGACACAACGATTTCCTTGTCAGGTAGACTGGTATCGACAAAAACACCCAAGTCCTTACGAACTTCTGTTACGGTTCCCCAACCAAATTGGTCCTGAGTGGCAGTCACTTCTAGAGTGGTCAAGCGGAGTTTCTGCTTCATATCGGTATAGGCAAAACCTTTGACTGTATCCCCTACTGTGTGTTGGCCTTCTTCCTTAGAAAGAGCATAAGTTTGACCATCCTTTTGCACAAAGTAAAAACGGTCATTTTCATCGATGATAAGTCCAACGATAAAACTTGCAAGATTTGTATTCATATTTCCTTCTTTCGAATAAAACTCAGCCAGCAATGCCAACTGAGTTTTTCTGTTTAATTTTAGACTTCCAAAAGTTCTTTTTCTTTGTTGGCAGTCATGTCGTCAATGTGTTTCACAGCATCGTCTGTTACTTTTTGAATATCTTTTTCAAGAGTCTTCAATTCGTCTTCAGTGATTTCTTTTGCTTTTTCTTGCTTTTTAGCTTCGTCCATAGCGTCGCGGCGGATGTTACGGACAGCTACTTTAGCATTTTCACCGACCTTCTTCACTTCTTTGGCAAGGTCACGACGAGTCTCTTCAGTAAGAGCAGGGATAACCAAGCGGATCACAGAACCGTCATTAGCTGGTGTGATACCAAGGTCAGAAGCGTTCAAGGCACGTTCGATGTCTTTCAATGAAGACTTGTCAAATGGTGTTACCAACAAGACACGTGCTTCTGGGATAGTAATAGAAGCGATTTGGTTAAGAGGAGTTTCGACTCCATAGTATTCTACGTGGATACGGTCTAGCAAGCTTGCGTTGGCACGACCGGCACGGATACCACCAAATTCACGAGCAAGTGATTGGTGAGACTGGGTCATTCTCTCTTTAGCTTTTTCTACAATTGCGTTAGCCATAATTTTCTTATTCCTTTTCTTCGATATTGTTTGAAACTGTTGTTCCGATATTTTCACCAAATACGACACGTTTGATGTTGCCTGGTTGGTTCATGTTGAAGACAACCAAGTCAATGTCGTTGTCCATAGAGAGGGTTGAAGCTGTTGAGTCCATGATACGAAGACCTTTGTTGATAACGTCACGGTGGGTCAATTCTTCAAACTTAACGGCTGTTTTGTCTTTCTTAGGATCGGCATTGTAAACACCATCTACGCCATTTTTAGCCATAAGGATGGCATCCGCTTCAATTTCAGCTGCACGAAGGGCCGCTGTTGTATCTGTTGAGAAGTAAGGTGAACCAATCCCAGCACCAAAGATAACGATACGGCCTTTTTCAAGGTGGCGAAGAGCACGTCCACGTACGTAAGGCTCAGCCACTTGTTGCATTGAAATAGCTGTTTGCACACGTGTATCGACGCCAACTTGCTGCAATGAATCTGCCATTACAAGTGCATTCATAACAGTCCCAAGCATTCCTGTATAATCTGCCTGAACGCGGTCCATTCCTGCTTCTGCTGCAGGTTCTCCACGCCAGAGATTTCCTCCACCAATAACAAGGGCAATTTCGATCCCTAGACTATGAACTTCTTGAATCTCTTTTGCAATTTTTTGAACTGTTTGGATATCAATCCCTACGCCACGTTCACCTGCAAGAGCCTCGCCTGATAACTTGATTAAAATACGTTTATACTTGGGGTTAGCCATTTTTACTCTCCTTTTTTTATCCTACCTATTTTATCACAATTTCTAAGATTTTTATAGTACCATGAGCAATTCTTTCAAAAAAATTAGACCGTTAAAAATTCCTCTAAGTCGGTAAGGGCACGCTCTGCAATTTTTTCATAACGAGCCTTCTTATCACGGATACGCTCGCCTTCCAACTCCTTGATAATCCCAAAATTGACGTTCATAGGTTGAAAGTGATTGCTATCAGCGTGAGTGATGTAATGAGCCAGACTTCCAATCGCTGTGGTCTCTGGGAAGATAGCTTCACTTTCACCCTTGAAGAGTCGAGCCGCATTAATACCTGCAACTAATCCTGAAGCTGCTGACTCAACATAGCCTTCTACACCCGTCATTTGACCAGCAAAGAAAAGATTTGGTTGTTTCTTAGAACGATAGGTCTGCTCAAGAAGATTTGGTGAATCCATGTAGGAATTGCGGTGCATGACACCATAACGAACAAACTCCGCATTTTCAAGACCCGGAATCATTTGGAAGACACGCTTTTGTTCTCCCCATTTGAGGTGGGTCTGGAAACCGACGATATTGTAGAGGCTACCAGCCGCATTGTCCTGACGAAGTTGGACAACAGCATACGGTGTTTTGAACTCCCCATCGCGAGGGCCTGTGTAGTCGTCTGGATACTCCAGACCGACTGGTTTCATCGGACCATAAAGCATGGTTTTAATACCACGTTTAGCCATGACTTCAATAGGCATACATCCTTCAAAGTACTTTTCTTTTTCAAAAGAATTCAATGGAGCTTCCTCGGCATTGACCAAGGCTTCATGGAAATCCATAAACTCTTGCTTAGTCATAGGAGCGTTGAGATAGGCCGCTTCTCCCTTGTCATAACGAGACTTGAGATAGACCTTATTCATATCAATGGTGTTGACATCAATGATAGGTGCTGCCGCGTCGTAGAAATAGAAACCATCACCGTCATTAAGAGCATGAATTTTTTCAGCTAGAGCATCGCTCGTCAAAGGACCAGTAGCGACAACTGTAATAACATCTGTCGGCAACTCTGTAATTTCATCACGCACCACTTCAATCAAGGGATGATTAACTACTTTATCGGTCACCATTTGAGAGAAGCCATCGCGGTCCACTGCAAGGGCACCACCCGCAGGAACACGTGTAGCTTCAGCAGATTCCAAGATAACAGAACCCAAGCGACGCATTTCTTCCTTGAGGAGACCCACTGCATTTGTCAGAGCATCTCCACGAAGAGAATTGGAACAAACCAACTCAGCAAAATTATCTGTTTCGTGCTGGGGTGTTGACTTGACACCACGCATTTCATAGAGTTTAACTGGAATACCACGTTCTGCGATTTGGTAGGCTGCTTCAGAACCTGCCAAACCTGCTCCGATAACATTGATATAAGATTGAGACATAAGACTTTTTTACCATTATGGGAGAAAAATCTGCTCTTCCTTTTCTAGGCTTTTATTAACAGACTCCCATAAACTTTCTATAGATAATCACTCCTACTAGTATAACAAAAAAGGTAGACAGAAAGAACTAAAAAGGCCTATAGATTAAAAATGAACCCACAAACAAACCCCAGATAGCCTTGAGCCATCTGGGGTTCTTGTTTTCATCGCTAAAATGATATCAACAATTCCATTTTAGTCGATTTTAGGGACTTAGTCTTCTAAATCCATTTCAGAAGCTGCTGATTTCTTCTTCTTGCCAAGAAGAGAGGCAGTTGCCAAGGCAGCTACTCCTAATCCAAAACCAGCAAATTGGTTACTTGCAGTTCCTGTATTTGGAAGTCTTCTACCGTTTGAATGTCCTGGTCCAGCAGGTTGTTGTGCAGGAGCTTGTGAGTGGTTCAATGCACTTGAGATTGAAGCACTGTCAGACAAGCTAGCTGAGGCGTTTGCACTATCGCTCAATGATGTACTTACAGACACACTGTGTGAAGCTGAATCGCTTGCAGTTCCTGAATTTGATACACTACCTGGGCCAGTGCTTGTACTTGCTGAGTGGAAGCCTCCACCTGGTGTTGGTGTCTTGCTTGCGTTGGCTGATGCTGATTGACTTGCACTTAGGCTAGTGCTTATAGATGCAGACTCACTTGCTGATGCATTCGCTGCGTTGGCTGATGCTGATTGACTTGCGCTTACACTTGTGCTTACTGATGCAGATTCGCTTGCGCTTGTACTCAATGATGCGCTGGTTGAAGTTGATTCATTTCCTCCAGCATTGCTTGCACTGATTGATGCTGAAGTACTATCACTCAAGGATACACTTGCTGAAGTACTGAGTGAAACTGAAGTACTTTCACTTACAGAAGCGAGGTAGCTAGGAAGGTTAAATTCTAGCTTAGATTCGCTTGCTGGTTCACCCTTGCTATAGCTGAATGAGTTAGATTGTTGTGACGCACTTGTACTCAAACTGCTTGAAACGCTATCGCTAAGTGATTTAGATGTACTTGTGCTGGTACTCAATGATGCACTTGCCGATGCCGAATCATTTCCTCCAGTATTGCTTGCTGATTCAGAAGCACTGATTGAAGCAGAAATGCTGTTGCTCAAGCTTGTTGAATCTGATACAGATGCGCTTGTTGATGCTGAAGCACTGTTGCTTACACTTGTGCTTGTTGATTCAGAAGCACTGATTGAAGCAGAGATGCTGTTGCTCATGCTTGTTGAATCTGATACAGATGCGCTTGTTGACGCTGAGGCACTGTTGCTTGCGCTTGTGCTTGCTGATTCTGAGGCAGACTTGCTTGCTGAGTCAGATGTTGATGCACTGTTGCTTGCTGATTCAGACGCACTGATTGAAGCTGAGATGCTGTTGCTCATGCTTGTTGAATCTGATACAGATGCGCTTGTTGACGCTGAGGCACTGTTGCTTACGCTTGTGCTTGTTGATTCAGAAGCACTGATTGAAGCAGAGATGCTGTTGCTCAAGCTTGTTGAATCTGATACAGATGCGCTTGTTGATGCTGAGGCACTGTTGCTTGCGCTTGTGCTTGCTGATTCTGAAGCAGACTTGCTTGCTGAGTCAGATGTTGATGCACTGTTGCTTGCGCTTGCGCTAACTGATTCTGATGCGCTGATTGAAGCAGAGATGCTGTTGCTCAAGCTTGTTGAATCTGATACAGATGCGCTTGTTGACGCTGAAGCACTGTTGCTTGCGCTTGTGCTTGCTGAGTTAGAAGCACTGATTGAAGCAGAGATGCTGTTGCTTGCGCTTGTGCTTGTGCTTGTTGAATCAGATACAAATGCGCTTGTTGACGCTGAAGCACTGTTGCTTGCGCTTGTGCTTGCTGATTCTGATGCGCTGATTGAAGCAGAGATGCTGTTGCTCAAGCTTGTTGAATCTGATACAGATGCGCTTGTTGACGCTGAAGCACTGTTGCTTGCGCTTGTGCTTGCTGAGTTAGAAGCACTGATTGAAGCAGAGATGCTGTTGCTTGCGCTTGTGCTTGTGCTTGTTGAATCAGATACAGATGCGCTTGTTGACGCTGAAGCACTGTTGCTTGCGCTTGTGCTTGCTGATTCTGAAGCAGACTTGCTTGCTGAGTCAGATGTTGATGCACTGTTGCTTGCGCTTGCGCTTGCTGAGTTAGAAGCGCTGATTGAAGCAGAGATGCTGTTGCTTACGCTTGTTGACGCTGAAGCTGAGGCACTACGTGAAGCTGATTCACTGTTGCTTACGCTTGTTGAATCAGATACAGATGCGCTTGTTGACGCTGAGGCACTGTTGCTGTCGCTTGTGCTTGTTGATTCAGACGCAGACTTGCTTGCTGAGTCTGAAGCACTGATTGAAGCAGAGATGCTGTTGCTCAAGCTTGTTGACGCTGAGGCACTGTTGCTTGCGCTTGTGCTTGCTGATTCTGAAGCAGACTTGCTTGCTGAGTCAGATGTTGAAGCACTGTTGCTTGCACTTGTACTTGCTGATTCTGATGCACTGATTGAAGCAGAAATGCTGTTGCTCGCACTTGTGCTTGCTGATTCTGAAGCACTGATTGAAGCAGAGATGCTGTTGCTTACGCTTGTTGAATCAGATACAGATGCGCTTGTTGACGCTGAGGCACTGTTGCTGTCGCTTGTGCTTGTTGATTCAGACGCAGACTTGCTTGCTGAGTCTGAAGCACTGATTGAAGCAGAATCGCTGTTGCTTACGCTTGTTGAATCAGATACTGATGCACTTGTTGATGCAGAGACACTGTTGCTTGCACTTGTGCTTGCTGAGTTAGAAGCACTGATTGAAGCTGAGATGCTGTTGCTCAAGCTTGTTGATGCTGAAGCTGAGGCACTACGTGAAGCTGACTCACTGCTGCTTACGCTTGTGCTTGCTGAGTTAGAAGCACTGATTGAAGCAGAGATGCTGTTGCTCAAGCTTGTTGATGCTGAAGCTGAGGCACTACGTGATGCAGACTCGCTGTTGCTTGCGCTTGTTAAATCAGATACAGATGCGCTTGTTGACTCTGAGGCACTGTTGCTTGCACTTGTGCTTGCTGATTCAGATGCACTGATTGAAGCAGAGATGCTGTTGCTCAAACTTGTTGATGCTGAAGCTGAAGCACTACGTGAT